>JAQBUI010000024.1 GCA_027624035.1 Pseudomonadota bacterium
CCAGCACACCGACCAGTTCGGCCTGGAGAGCCAGAACAAGGCCATTGCCGCCTGGGAAGAGGGCCGCTTTGATCGCGAGGTAGTCCCCATCGAGGCGCCCGTTCTGAACGAAAAGTTCGAGCCAACCGGTGCAACCCGCATCGTCGACCGTGATGAGGGGCTCAGGGCCACGAGCCTTGAAGCCCTGCAGGGTCTTGCACCGGTCCTGGGCCAGGAGATTCACACCGCTGGTTCCAGTTCACAGGTCAGTGATGGTGCCGCAGCCGTGATCATGGCCTCCCGCAAGGCCTGCAAAGCGCTTGGCGTCACCCCCCGGGCAAAGATCGTTGCGACCACGCTGGTGGGTGTTGACCCGGTCACGATGCTCAAAGGACCCATCCCGGCTACTCGCAAGGTGCTGGCGCGGGCCGGTTTGACGCTCGATGACATAGACATTTTTGAAGTCAATGAGGCATTTGCATCGGTGGTGCTGGCCTGGGAGAAAGACCTCGGGATCGACCACAGCAAGGTGAACGTCAATGGCGGCGCCATTGCGCTCGGTCACCCGACCGGCAGCACCGGGGCCAGGCTGATCACCACGGCGCTTCACGAACTGGAACGGACCAACGGGCGCTATGCGCTGATCGCCATGTGCTGTGGTGGCGGGCTCGGCACGGGCACGATTATTGAGCGGCTGTGATGCGCAATCGCATCCGGCAGCCATAGCCGTGTAGCCTTAAGGGTGCGCATGGATTTGTTGGCGGGTTTCAGGCGTAGGGAGTAGACTCATTGCGATGACAGGGAGTCCAGCCATGAGCAAAGAACCGCGGAGTACCCGTGAACCAAAGAAGAAAGCCCTCAAGACCATGAAGGAAAAGCGCGCCGAGAAGAAAGACAAGGGCCGGGCCGACCCCATTCTGGGGAACAGGAAGAAATAAACGTCTGTTGGCATTCGTCCCCGAGCGCCGTCGCAGGTCCGTTCTGCGAACCAACAGGCGCGCCTGAAGTCAATCGAACGAGATGGAAGTCTAAGAGTAGCTGTGGATTTAGAGGGACATATCAAGCGCCTGTTCAGTCTTGGGTTCCGTCCGTTGTTTACCTGCACCTGCCTATCGGGACTGTTGCTGGTTGTGTGGTGGATGGGTGCCCTGCGTGGGCTGCTTCCAGTCCCGGGTGGTGGCGCCGACCCGATCGCCTGGCATGCCCATGAAATGCTGTTTGGCTTCGTCGGGTCTGCCATCGGGGGTTTCCTGCTGACGGCGGTCGCTAACTGGACCGGTCGGCCACCGGTATCGGGCTGGTGGCTCTTTTTGCTGGTACTGTTCTGGCTGGGCGCGAGGGTGGTCGTCGGGGTTGACCTCGGGCTCGCACCGGTCGCGATCCTTGTAGTCGACGTCAGTTTCTGGCTGTTACTAACGACCCTTATGGGCCGCGAAGTCGTTCTGGGTAAGAATCTGCGAAATCTCAAGGTCGTGCTGATCCTGGGCCTCGTGACGCTGCTGAATGTATTGTTTCACTTCTACCCTGCGCTCGCGATCAGGGGCGCAACCATGCTGGTATGCGTGCTGATCAGCGTGATCGGCGGCCGGATCATTCCGGCATTCACCGGTAACTGGCTGCGAGCACATCGGCCGGGGCAGGGCACGCCACAGATGTTCAACCGGTTCGACACCCTGGTTGTGTCGATGACCGTCCTGCTGGCGATCTGCTGGGCGCTGATGCCGGATCATACGGTCACCGGTGTGGTGGCGGTGCTGGCGGGCCTGTTGCAATTGGCGAGGCTGATGCGATGGCAGGGTCACCTCACCGTCGCGGAACCGCTGTTACTGGTGCTCCACGTCGGCTATAGCTGGCTGGGGATCGGGTTCGTTTTGCTGGGCGGTTCGATTCTGACCGGTGCCTATCCCGTCAGCGGTGCGGTCCATGCGCTCACCGTGGGCGCCATGGCGGGGCTGATTCTGGCGGTGTCGTCGCGGGCAGCACTGGGCCACACCGGCAGGCCACTCACTGCCGGGGTGTCGTTGTCGGTCGCCTTTGTGCTGGTCCATCTGGCAGCCATCGCGAGAGTACTCACGCCGGTACATGCGGACCTGCTGCTGGTCTCTGCACTTCTGTGGACCGCCGCACTGCTGGTCTTCACTATCGCCATCGGACCTGTTCTGCTCGGCAGGCCCCGTCAGGGATAGTCCGGCACCATCATGCCACCGGGATCACGGCCTCGCCCCGGGTCTGGGTGCGCCACATGAAGCGGGCCTCCGATTCGTCCATGGGATAGCGCATATGCAGCATCATGCGGTTGTCCCAGATGACCACTTCGGCTGTGTGCCAGCGGTGGCGATAGCAGAATCGCGGATTCGTGGCATGGGCCCACAGTTCATCGAGCAGCGCTTCGCTGTCCGTTATCGTCATCCCCGGTATGTACGAGTTGGTGCGCCGTCCCAGGAACAGTGCCTCCTCACCGGTGCTTGGAACCCGGCGTAGAATCGGGTGTATATGGCCAGCCGCCTCGATGGGAGAGGCCGGAGGTGTCATGCCCGGACGCAACTGGCCACTGCTGGTATAGGTCGAATCATGCTTGATGGTCAGCCCGATGATCCGTTGCCGAAGTGATGCGGGTAACTCAGAGGCGGCCAGAATCTGGCTGCAGAAACCGGTATCGCCGCCGGTTGGGGGAATCTGGCGGGCGTGCAGCAGGCTGAAAGTGGGGGGTACCGGGATATAGGACATATCCGTATGCCATTCCCATTCACCGAAAAACCGGCTGCTGGTTGCCGTGGGTTCCCCGGTGGCTGGATTGACGTTGCCAATGTAGGCGAGGTAGGGGTCATCCCCCCTGGCCCGAATCGCTGCCACCTGGGCTTCAATGGACAATTCGGTCTCGCCTTCGGCCGCCTTGCGCCCAAAACCGGTCACTCTTCCAGGTGCGAATTCGTTCTCACCAAAGACGGTGGTCAGGGCATGAAGTTCCGGCGCGGTAAGCAGTTTCGAAAATGACAGACACAACAGTCCGTGATGGGTTCGATAGGCTTGCCACAGTCGCTGCTGGTCTTCGCCGCTGATGTCCCCGGGGTCGAGCCCGGTTATCCTGGCCCCGAAGGGGGCGTCAGGCAGTGCGGTAACGTCTATGGTAGAGGTCGACATCAGTTTTCTCCCGTACCGGTGGAGTATACGACCCTTTCTGGTCGATCGTGAACCGATGAGGTGGATCCGCTATGGCTCTGGTGAGGGGCCGTCAATGTCGTCATCGTTGGCAGCGGGGTCGCCCTTGTCGCGCCGGGGGCCCCGGGAACGGCGCCCGATGATGTCGAACATCACGCCGGAGATGGGTGAAAAGCGCGTTACCCTGAAGATCAGGCCGCGGTGGCTGATGTGCCGTACGTCCCGAAATTCCTGAAGTTTCCTGAGGAACACAAAGGCGACCGCGAGGCGCAACGCCGCAGAGATCAGAAAGATCCCATAGAAGACCGTCAGCCATTCAAACTGTATTGGACCCCAGGAAATGCTGGTGGGCAGAACCAGTGCCAGCCCACTTCCGAGGGCTGCCCCCATGAATACGAGTGCCGTCGAGGCCACCGCATGGATGGCCATGAGGCCAGCGCGCTTGCGCTGGGTGGTCAGGTCATACACATAGTTGGACGCTGACAGTGAGAAGCCGGACCAGATCAACCCGCTGAAGGCCTGCACCACCAACAGATACCAGAAGTCGGTGGACAACACCCACAGCACAGGTACCACGGGGATCGAGAAGCCGGTGACCCGCAGGATGACCCGGTTGCCGAAAATGTCGGCGAGCCGGCCCCAGCGGTTCAGAACGAGGAACTGCACCAGCACTGACGCAGCAGTGTTGAAGGTCAGTTGCAGGTAACTGAAATGCAGGTCCCTCAGCAGATAGACCACCACGAACGGCCCGGACACGCCGACTGCGAACTGCATACAGGCGAAAAAAGCAGAGAAGCGCAGCATTGACCGCTGGCCGGCAAAGAAGCCGCGGTGGAACAGACTGTTGATTTCGCCGGGGATGGCGTGCTCGTGTGGCGGATCCCAGAGTTTCGACAGGTGCCAGGCAGAGGCCAGCCGCGACAGCACACCGATCAAAAAGATGGCCGCGAAGCCGACCATTGTCAGCCCGAGCAGATTGAAGCCCTGCAGGATGAACCCGCCTGCCAGCAGGGCACAAAAGGACGCGATGCTGGACAGCCGGGTACGGGTAGCGAAGAACCTGCCACGGACCTGCTCGGGCACCAGTGACCCCATCAGGCTGCCCCACAGCGGGGAACCCAGATTGGCACCGCCGAAGTACAGACACAGGCACAGCAACAACACCGGAAAGGCATAGGTCGGAAACAGCAATGGCAACACACCGATCATGACCAGGGCGGCCGTCTGAATCAGCGCGCCAATGACGATGATGTTCTTGCGCACGCCTGTGGTCTGCCCCAGCCAGACGGCAAACAACTGCAGCGAAGAGGCGATCAGGGGTGGCACAGTGGCCAGCATGGCGATCTGCGGTGCCGTCGCCTTGAGTGCGACCGCGAAGGCAGAGAAATAGCTCTCACTGACGCCGCCCATGATCGCGAAAAAGACACCATCCTTGATCGAATGATCGAGTGAATCGTCAACCCGACGGTCACGGGAATAGGAAGGGATCTTGAACATCATTACTGGCAGGAGGGCAACGCCGCGCGATTATAGGGCTTTCTGATGTCCAGTCTACAGGATTATTATTCTGACAGCGTCCTGGGCCGGATCAGGGCAGATCCGGAAACGCGACGTTGAAGTTGTGCCAGCAATCGGCCCAGAAGTCTGCGATGGTGAGCCCGCCCCGTGGAATCACCGTGATGTGATCCAGGTACACCACGATCACCGTGCCCAGAAAGAACAGGCGATGCAGCACCCGCATGATCCTGCGCCGTGGCCGCGAATCGCCGCGCCGCATGGCCGAAATCATTCCCGACTCATAGCGGACATGGGCACGTTCGTCAGCGATGATTTTGCTGCAGATCTGTTGCAACTGCCGACTGTCAGTGGCGGCTGACAATGCGCGGTAATAGGTCAACGCGATAATCTCAGCCGTAATCAGCACTGTAATCGATAAATGGAAACCGGCGTTCTTGCGCAGACGCGGGAATACCGAGTCTGTCCAGTTGCTTCTGAAGCGCTCTATGTCGTTCGCTTCCATAAAGCGGCCCAGCAGCGCGGCATGATTCTGCTCCTCGTGAATGAAATGACGGGTGATGTCGACCAGAGCCTCGCCGTCGGGCTGCTTGAGTTTGGCCGCATGGACCCGGGCGAACTGCATGAGGGATTTCCCCTCCGAGTATTCTCCAAGCTGAAACGCCGCAATGGACCGGGCGATGGCATACCGTTCCTCGTTGCTGATAGGACTGTTGTCGTACCAGTCAATCCCGTCGCCGGCCAACGCATTCTGTGTGAAATACCGTTGCCAGACCTGAAGGCCGTCCGGAAACTGGGTGGTTGCATCATCCATGACCCGATCATACCCACAGCAGAAAGCCACGATCCAGAACGATCTTTTTCCGGGTGACTCCGCCTTGCTTCGTTGAAAAAGCCCGCTTGATCAGAGCTTTCCTGGATCAACGCATCATCGATCTCCTGGAAATTCTACGATGACTCCCACGCCGATTTGTGATGCTGAGCAGCGATGCGGGTTCAGGTACAATGGTCTCATGAACAATGGCCCCATGAACAACCCAGGTGGCACCACACCGATCGCATTCGACAACAGCTACGCGCGACTGCCGGAGCACTTCTTTGCTCGCCAGCCTCCGTCGCACGTGTCCAGCCCGTCGATTATCCGGGTGAATTCGGCGCTCGCGGCACAATTGGGAATCGATGCCGACTGGCTCGCTTCGCCTGCGGGTATCCAGATGGTGGCCGGCAATCAAAACCCCCCGGGTGCGGACCCCATCTCCACCGTGTATGCAGGGTTCCAGTTCGGCAACTGGAATCCCCAGCTGGGGGATGGCCGAGCCCACCTGCTGGGCGAAGTGGTGGGCCCGGACAATGTCCGATACGACATTCAACTGAAGGGTTCCGGCCCGACGCCCTATTCCCGGGGCGGTGACGGCCGTGCGCCACTCGGCCCGGTGCTGCGTGAGTACATCGTCAGTGAAGCCATGGCTGCCATGGGTGTCCCCACCACGAGGACACTGGCCGCCGTCGCCACCGGCGATATCGTACAGCGAGATGAGCCCCAGCCCGGCGGCGTGCTGGCCCGGGTCGCCCAGAGCCATATCCGTATCGGAACGTTTCAGTATTTCAGCTCGATCCAGGATGTGGAGGCGCTGCAACTGCTGGCAGAACACGTCATTGACCGGCACTATCCCCATTGCAGGGAACTGGACAATCCCTATCTCGGCCTGCTTGAGGCCGTGATCGAGCACCAGGCAGAGCTGATTGCCAAATGGCAGTTGCTGGGTTTCATCCACGGTGTGATGAATACCGACAACATGCTGTTGTCCGGAGAGACCGTTGACTATGGTCCCTGTGCCTTTATGGACGCGTTTGACCCCGCCACCGTGTTCAGCTCAATTGACCACGCTGGTCGCTACGCGTACCAGAACCAGCCGGGCATCGCCAACTGGAATCTGGCGACCCTCGCCCAGGCCATGCTGCCGCTGCTGGACGCCAACCGGGATGCCGCGGTTGCGATGGCCCAACAGGCCGTTGACGGGTTTGCACCGTTGTTTGTCGCTGCCTACCAGCAAGGCATGGGCAACAAGCTGGGCCTGCAGATTGCCTCGGACGAAACCATCGAGTTGATGAATGATCTGCTTGGTCTCATGCGGGCGTCCCGCAGCGACTTTACTTTGACGTTCCGATATCTGACCGACCTCGCGGGCGATCAGGACGAGCACTATGGTTACCACCCCGGCGATGGGTTCGATGACTGGGTCCGGCGCTGGCAGCCGCAATTGGATGAACAAGCCCATTCCCGAATGGTGGCGGCGAACCCCTTGTACATTCCCCGCAACCATCTGGTGGAGGACGCCATTGAGGCCGCGGTGTATCGGGCGGACCTTGGACCGTTTCATCGGCTGGTGGAGATCACCGGCAAGCCCTACGGGTATGACCCCGCACTCGAGCGTTTTGCCATGCCAGCACCGCCCGGCCAGTCAGTGCGTCAGACCTTCTGCGGAACCTAGCAAGCTCTGGAATCAACCACGACCGGGCAATCATCAAGGACCAAATCATGAGCGTACAACCGCAGGAACTCGACGAATTCAGCCGTGAGGTCAGTGCCTGGTTTGCAGAGAACAGGCCCCCTGAACCAGGGTTTCTGCTGCCCGAGACTTTCATGGAAGTCGGTGAAGACCGCCAGTTCGAATTTCTGAGGGACTGGCAGAACAAGGTCTACGAGGCCGGCTATCTGGGTATGGCCTGGCCCGAGGAATATGGTGGCCGGGGCATGCCCCAGGCGTTTCAGGATATTGCGACCAGGGAAATGGCACGCCAGCGGGTACCGTTCATGCTCAATACCATCGGGCTCAACTGGGCCGGCCCGCTGATCCTGAACATGGGGACCGAGCAGGAAAAGCAGAAGTACATCAAGGGCATCCTGTCGGCAGAAGACATCTGGTGCCAGGGTTTTTCCGAACCGGACCACGGATCGGACCTCGGCAGCGCCCAATGCCGGGCGGTACGTGATGGCGACGACTACGTCATCAACGGATCGAAGATCTGGACCAGCCTTGGCTCCTACGCCCGCTACATGATCCTGCTCGCCAGAACCTCTACCGATGGTCCCAACAAATATGCCGGGCTGAGCTATTTCCTGGCCCCGATGCATTCGCCGGGCATTGATCCAAAGCCCATCAAGAAGCTCACTGGCGAGTATGGCTTCTGCCAGACCTTTTTCGACAATGCACGAATCCCTGCAGACTCGCTGATGGGCAAGGAAGGCGAAGGCTGGAATATCGCGATGCTCACGCTGACGTTTGAACGCGGCGCCACCGGTGGCCAGGCCGGCGGCATCGCGGCTATGGACCTCAATATCAATGACGTGGTGGAACTGGCGAGACGATCTGTCCGGGGTGGCCGGCCCGCCCTTGAGGACCCGCTGCTCCGGGACGAACTGGTCTCACTCATGCTGGAAGCCCGCAACAACGCTCTGATGAGTGCCCGGGCGAGGGTTCCTGCGCTGGCCACGGACTGGCCGACGGCCATCCCCATGTCCGGCAAACTCCGAAATTCGGAACTCAAGCGCCGCATGTGCCAGTTCGCCTTGGCCCTGCAGGGCGCCAATGGTGCGCGGTTCGTCAGTGCCGGGGCGATTGACGGTGGAAAGTGGCAGCGTTCCTACTTCAACGCGTTTTCCGGCACCATCGGTGGGGGAACCAGCCAGATTCAGCACAACATTCTGGGCGAGCGGGTCCTGGGTTTGCCCAAGGGCTAGGAGAACACAATGGCTGCACAGATTGAATTGAACGAAGAACAGCAAATGCTGCTGGAAACCGCCGCCGACTTTTGTCGCAACCAGTCCCCCATGGGGAAAGTGCGGGCCGGCATCAATGAGCAGGTGAGCGTGGATGCTGCCGTCTGGCAGCAGATGGTAGAACTTGGCTGGCTCGGCATCACCATTCCGGAAGAACACGGCGGGCTCGGGCTGGGTCTGTCGCATGTGGTGCCGATCATGGAGTCAATGGGCCGTCACCTGATGGGTTCGCCGCTGTTTGCCACGGTCATGGCCACCCAGGCGATCCTGACATCGGGTAGTGAAACCCAGATGAGCGACTGGCTGCCGAAGATTGCCGCTGGTACGGCCGCGAGCATCGCGCTCACGGAGGCCGACGGCAACTGGAACCTTGAGGAGGTGTCTGCGACAGGCACCATCCATGGCGACACCATCCGGCTTGCCGGCAACAAGACGTTTGTACTCGATGCCATCGAGGCCGCCGTGATCGTCGCGTCGGTGCGGATCGATGATCAGCCACGGCTGGTACTGATAGACCAGTCCTGCCTGCCAACGGGTGCACTAGAGCGCGAGACTGTCATTGACGAGACCCGCCGCAGTTATTCGCTCTGTCTGGATGAGGTGAGCGTTGCGGCCGACCAGTTGCTCCCGGCAAGTGACTTCGCCGCCATTGAGCAGACCGCCATGATCCTGCTGTGTGCCGAGATCACCGGAGGTATGGCAGGTGTGCTCCATGTGATCGTGGATTACCTGACGACCCGTAAACAGTTCGACAAGCATATTGGTGGCTATCAGGCCCTCAAGCACCCGACCGTCCAGATCCTGCTGGGTCTGGAGGCGGCCCGCTCCCATCTTTACCATGCTGCCACGACACTGGACCAGCCCGATGAGTTGACCCGGCGCATCGCCCTGCACTCGGCCAAGGCCCAGGGCAGTGAGGCCTTCGCCTTCGCTGGCGACCGGGCGATTCAGTTCCACGGCGGGTTCGGCTTCACCTATGAATGTGACGCCCAGCTGTTCCTGCGCCGGGCACTGTGGTGCCAGTACCAGTTTGGTGATGAGCGCTACCATCGGCAGAGACTGGCGCCACTACTGCTCGACCAGAGTGCCTGACGGGGGATATCCGGGCAGCATCGAACTGGCCGGACAACAATCGGCGGCCACACTGCTATACGAGATGCTGGCTGAGGCCATGGCGATGTTTCCCGAAACCTTCGCCGATGTGCCGTTGGCCGGAGACGTTACTACATTCCGCAGCACCTACCCTATCGTGCTCCCACAGTTTGAGGCGGCCCGGCTGGCAAGCCCGCAGCGGGTGGAGATAGCAGGTTTCCTGGCAGAATCGTTCGGTCACCATCTGGTCTGGCAGAGCGCCCGGGGCAGTGAACCGCTCGAGAGTTATTTGACTGAATCCGGGACGCCGCTTGCGCTCCAGTGGCAGGAGGGTAGCGGGGAGCCGGGCTGGACGCCCCAATTTGATTACCATGGGGTGCAATGGTGCGGCGCCGCGTTCAGCGATCTTGGGCAGCACCTTGCTCAAAGGAACATTATTACACCCCAGGCAGGCCATGCCCTTCGCTGGCTAAGTGAAACGCTGCTGGATGATGGCCGCGTGCACCTGACGGGCCGAAAGATCGTGATGATGGGCGCGAGTGCGGAGATGGCCCCAGTGCAACACTGGCTGCAAGCCGGCGCCGATGTTCTGTGGCTGGACATACGCCCGCCTTCAGATGCCTGGCTCGGGGCATCAGGTCACGCCGGGCATCTCGCCTGGCCGGTCTCGGGTTCTGATCTGCTGCACACCGACCCGCGCGATCTGGTGGCGACCATACTGGCTTTCGCTGATGGCGATGCCGTGGACCTGGGCCTGTATGCTTACGCGCCGGGTCAGGCGAGAGAACTGCGTCTTACCGGTTGCATGAATGCCATTGTGAGGGCCTTGCCGGCACCGTTGATTGCAAGCGTCACCATGCTGGTGTCGCCGACCACGCCGACGGAACTGAGCGCACATGATTGCTCTGCGATGGCCGCGCGATGGCAGACTCGCCCACGGTCGGAATCGGTACTGGATGGGCTCGGCCTTCTTGGCCGCGGTGGCGGAAGCGCCATCTGCCAGGGCGCGGCCGCAACGCGGACCGTCGTCGGGATTCAGGGGGCGAGCTATCAGGCAGCGCAATACTTTGGAAAAGTGGTCACGGCGGAATACTGGGCCCGCCATGGCATCCCCGTTTCGAACGTGACCGAGCCACTTCGGGTTTCAGCCAACACAGCCGCCATCACTCGAACAAGATCAATACAGCATCCCGTATTCGATGCCGCCTTCATTGGAGCCGATGCCTTTGGTGTTGAGACTTTTACACCAGAACTGTCCCGGACCCTGAATGGTCTGCTGGCCGTTCATGACTGGACTCACCCCGAACGCCAGATTCCAGGAGAGATACGAGTCCATGGCGGTATTCACACCTTGCCGTATCCACTTGAAGCGACCCTCAGGGCGGCCGCCACGTGGGGATTCATTCGATCTCCAGGGCTCGTGGCTGGGCTGTTGCGCAGATGACGACTTTGCACGGCCGTCAGATTCGGGGCGCGAATACACCGATGGTTGCTCGGCTTACCTCGCTTCCTCGATCTCAGTCCGAGCGGTCGACTCGCTCAATCACGCTCAAGCCATTGGACTACAAAGTATTTCAACCTGGTGTCGATCCAAACCCGTCAGTGGACGGCAAGACCGTGAATGCACGAGTGGATCGGGCACGTAGCAAGGCACACAAGCCCAAACCCAACCATCCGTGGCGAGCGCTCCCTGCCACCGAAGGCGGGTTCCGGCAGTTGCCAGGGTCGTAACGTGAGTACATTTCTACTTTGGAGAAAGGCGGACATCCTATTCAGGTTCGACACTGTAGCGCCCAAATGCCGCCATGCTTGTCTGAACGGTGTTAGGTAGACTGTCCCCCGGAGTTAGCGATGTCAGGTACAACTGTTCGAGGAGTAAGGAAAGCGTGATGGACCATCAGTTGATCGAGCAGATTGAAGCCGCCCGCAAGCGAACGCTGGATGGTGCGCGTCCCGACGTGGTCGAACGGTCGCACGACCAGGGGCATCTGACCGCCCGGGAGCGACTTGCACTGCTCTTTGACGTAGACAGCTTCGTTGAATACGGGGCACTGGCGGGTGCGACAACACGCCCGGAGGACGAACATTACGCCGATGGCCTGGTGGCTGGCGTCGGCCTGATTGAACGCCAGCCCGTGGTAGCGGGGAGCTATGACACATCCATCCTGAACGGTACCCAGAGTGACCGCAGTCAGCGCAAGCTCGCCAAGCTGATGTATCTTGCCGTTGAACATCGCTGGCCCTTTGTCTGCTTCGTGACCGGCGAAGGGGCAAGGCTCGATGACCCCCTGCCAGGGCCCCCGATTGCGGTCGCGCCACGAGGGCGCTTCGAGATCTACGACGGCCTGGCTGAATTGAACGGCTGGGCGCCCACCATCGCCATCGTTTGTGGTCGTTCGGTGGATGGTCACACGGGTATCGCGATGCTTTCTGATCTGGTGATTGCCGCCGGGGATGCGGAGTTTGGATCACTGGATGGCTCGTCCCGATCAGCCAAAGACTATGCCAGGACGGGTGATGTGGACGTGCTGGCTGCCGATGACAGGCAGGCGATTGATCTCGCCCGACAGTATCTGGGTTTGTACCTTCACGAGCCGCGCTCAGGTGAACCTCCGGCCGACGCAGACGCAATTGCGGATCTCATTCCAGAGAATCGGCGCCGCCCCTATGACATGCGCAAGGTGATTGCCGCCTTTGCGGACGACGGCAGCGTGCTTGAACTTGGCGCAGACTGGGGCCGGTCCATGCTTACGGTGCTGGCGCGCCTGGATGGACGCACTGTTGGCATCTACGCCAATCAACCCAGGTCGCCGCTGGCGGGTGCCATTGATGCAGCTGCTGCAGACAAGGCCAGCCGCTTCATCGACCTCTGCGACGCGTACGAGTACCCCATCGTGAGCTTTGTGGATAACCCGGGCTATATGGTGGGTCCCCAGGCAGAGCGGGAAGGCATCGCGCGGCATCACGCCCGGCCGCTCGCGGCGCTGCATCATCGCACCGTACCACTGTATTCCGTTCAGATTCGCAAGGCCTATGGCCTTGGGCCGTACGCGATGTCCGGCTGGGGTGCGGCGCGCCGGGTCCCGGAATTGCGGCTTGCCTGGCCGTCGGTTGAGTCCGGCGGCATGTCGCTTGAGGGCGCGGCCTATCTGGTCAAACGCAAGGAGATTCTGGCAGCGGCAAGCAAGCAAGAGGCCCTGGCCATCCGCGATGACTATGCCGAACGGATGCGTGACGCAACATCGGGGTTACGGGCGGGCCGCAGCTATCAGTTTGACGACATTGTCACGCCGCGCGACACCAGAGCGCGGATCACTACGATGCTGAAACGAACCCCTCGGAAATTGAGCGCGGTCAAGAAACATGCAATTGATCCCAGGTAACAGGCAAGCGAGGCCATCGCGATGAATGAGCAGGAGCTTGGTGCACTAAGGCGCGCGAGGCAGAGGCAACAGGACGCGGCCAGGCCTGACATTGTCACAAAGGTGCACGAGAGTAACAAATTGACGGCCCATGAGCGAATGGCTCTGCTGCTGGACGATGGGTCTGCCGTGGAGTACGGCAGTATTGCTGCCAGGAGTGCCGAAGGAGACTGGCTCGCGGAAGCCGGTGGTGTGGATTTCGTCGGCACCATTGACGGTCAGGCGGTGATTGCCTCGTCCACTGACTACACCGACCACGGTGGGGGTTACGGTGCCGGGCGGCTTGGACGGCTGTTTGCACTTGCCTTTGAACACCGGTGGCCCGTGGTCATGTTTGTCGATGGCGGTGGCAGCCGGGCGCGACATCCGCGGGTTGGTATGGGCCACATCGAGACCAGTGGTCCCATCGGTCGGTTCTCCTTTCTGGACGGTGTGCCGGAACTGTCCGGCTGGTCGCCGGTGGTGGCCATCGTGTCTGGCCCGTCCTTCGCTGGCCACGCCAGCCTCGCCGGCTTTTCCGATTTCCTGATCAGTACACCCGGGTCTGCCATTGGCATGGGCGGCCCGCCCATGGTGGAAGCAGCACTTGGCCAGCGGCTGCGTCCAAATGAACTGGCAGGGTCTGAGATGCATGAAGTCGGTGGCGGAATTGACCTGCTGGTCCCCGACGAACACGCCGCCATCGCGGCCGCCAGGCGATATCTGTCTTTCTACTCTGGCGGTGCGACTGGCGGATCAAATCCATCGCGACGGGATCTGAACGATCTGGATACCGACGGGGCGTACGACATGCAGGATGTCATCGAGGCGGTCTGTGATGCAGATAGTCTGTTTGAAATCAGACCCCGGTTTGCGCCGGCGCTGATCACCAGCCTCGGCAGAATTGGTGGCAGGACGGTAGGCATTCTTGCGAACCAGCCACTGGTCGATGATGGCGCCATTGACCAGCATGCGGCCACCAAGATCGCCCGGTTCGTGGAACTCTGCAATACCTATGAGTATCCGATGGTGTCTTTCATCGACACCCCGGGCTGCGTCAGTCACTGGTCTTCAAAGCGTGAGGAACCGGTGACAGAGAGCGGCCTGACCCGCTGGCACATGAGGCCGATCATCGCCCATCAACAGCGCACAGTGCCTCTGATGAGCGTCCAGACCCGCCGCGGCCGTGGCCTTGGTGCGGCGCTGATGACAGGGGTTTCCAGCACCCGGGGCGTGCCGGCGCTTCGCCTCGGCTGGGCGGGGGTCGAAACTGGTCGACGGGACGGCTTTTCAGCGGTGGTGGATCACAACGCATTCGATGACATCATCCTGCCGGGTGAGACCCGGGAGCGGATCATGCGGGTCTTGCACCTGTTTCCCCGGCGGATGGATCGCAAACAGAAGAAACACTTTATCGATATGTGGTGAGGTTCTGATGTGCGCAGGAAAACGGTGGCGAGGGCGATGATCAATCTGATCTACGATGGGGATATCGGGCCGGACCCGTGTGACTTCAGTACCATCTCCATGCTGCACGAATATCATGAACGGGGGATGATCAATCTGATGGGGGTGATGGGCGTCACGCCTGACCCGTTCCTGGCATCGACCTTCAGCCTATACAACCAGATCCATGGGCACGACATTCCCATCGGCGCCTATCGGGAAGGCCCATCCAATTCGAGGATTCCCGAGGCGATCAGGTCAGAGTATTACAAGGCGCTGTCCTGGGCCTGTCGGCATCCGGACCCGAACCGGGTCATGTTTGAGAAATACGGCAACACTGCCACGCAACGCGAATCCGATGTGCTCGATTCAGTTCAGATGTATCGGAGCCTGCTCGCTACTGTCCCCGACGACAGTGTGACCATCTATGCGGCCGGCCAGCTGTATAATTTTGAATCCCTGCTCCGGACCGGGCCCGATCATTACTCCGAGCTCTCCGGTGCGGAACTGCTGCAACGGAAGGTGTGTCGGTTTGTCTTCATGGGCGGTTACTTTCCTGATTCTTCGGTGAACGAATGGTATCGGCAGCATACCGCGGACGCGGAGTGGAACTGGTGGGGTTTTGGCAGCCGGAACACGAGCAAGGTCAGCCTTGAGGCAATTACCGCCATGGGCAAACCGGTGACCTACATCGGAGCAGAGCAGGGCGTTCGAGTGCTCGTCGGCCGGGAAGTCATCGCCAGATTGGGTCGAAATCATCCCACCACAGAAGCATTTCTTCTGTCGACCATGCTGACTGACAAAGATGATCGTGAGCCGGTCGGGCTGATCAGGGAAAACCCTGCCTATGACGAGATTACGCTGTATCACGTGGTTGAGGATGGCGTGGGACGATACTTTGATCGACTCTCGGGCAGGGTGGTGGTGGATGAAAATGGTGCCAACCGCTGGCTCCCGGGTGGTGGCAACGAGAGCTATCTGACCATTCAGCACGGAGTCGAGCCAGAGCTCGGCCGGATCATTACCGATCGAATCACCGGTCGCTTCTAGCGATGGACGCAGGGATAAATGGGGTCAGATAAATGGGTCAGAGTCGAATTTACAAATGGATAAATGGGGTCAGAGTCGAATTTGGACAAATGGGGTCAGAGTCTGGGTCAGAGTCGAATTTACATATGTGGCAACGAGAGCTACCTGACCAGGACGGAGTCGAGCCCGAACTTGGCCGGATCATTTCCGATCGAATCACCGGGCGTTTCTAGCGATGGACGCCAGGACAGATCCGCGACGCTAAGTCGAAGGGGAGAGGGAGAGAGGTATGAAGGAATTTACTGGCAAGCTGGCAGTGATCACCGGGGGCGGAACCGGAATGGGCCGGGCCCTTGCGCGGCAACTGGTGGCCGAGGGCTGTAACGTTGCTACCTGCGATATCTTTGACGCAAACCTTGCCGAGACGCTGGCGCTCTGTGAGCGTGAGGCGGCCCAGGGCGTGCGGATTTCCACGCACCATTGTGATGTTGGCAGCGAGGAGCAGATACTCGCTTTTCGTGACGAAGTCGTCAGCCGGCATGAGACCGATCACATCAATTTACTGTTCAACAATGCAGGTATCGCAGGCGGCGGCAGCTTTGTCCTGTCGGACCGCGACGAATGGGAGCGTACCTTCGATATCTGCTGGTTTGGGGTGTATCACTGTACACGGGCATTCTTTCCCCTACTCATGGCGTCGTCGGAAGGTCACATCATCAACACCAGCAGCGTCAATGGCTTCTGGGCGCACCTGGGGCCGGAGACGCCCCATACGGCCTACAGCAGCGCCAAATTCGCCGTCAAGGGATTCTCGGAGGCCCTGCTGACGGACCTGCGCCTGAACGCGCCTCACATCAAGGTCTCGGTGGTGATGCCCGGCCACGTCGGCACCCATATTGGCATCAATACCAGCAAACTGTTTGGTCATCCCACCGCGAACGAAATGAGCGATGCAGAGGTCGACTCGATCCGAGCGCGCCTGAATCGACGTGGCATTGACACAGACGGCCTCGATAACGATGGCATTCGTGCTCGCATCGCCCAGCAGCGTACCGACTGGGTGGAGAAGGCACCCGTCAGCCCGGCCCAGGCGGCCGGCATCATCCTCGATGGGGTACGCAATGAGGAATGGCGCATCCTGGTGGGCGACGATGCCGTCAATCTTGACGAACGGGCCCGCAAGGACCCGAAGGGCCTCTACGACCCCCGATAAATGGGGTCAGAGTCGAATTTACATTTGTAAATTCGACTCTGACCCTATTTATCTGACCCTATTTATCTCTTGTTCATGAACTCTTCCCGAACCTGGCTGGTGTGCTGGCCGAGGTCAGGTACTGCGAGTTCTGAGGATGTCTCGCCGGGTAGCTCTGCGCCTCGGCCCAGGGCAGCGACGGACCCGCGGGAGGTCCTGATCTGTCGGAAGCGGTTCTGGGGGTGGTCCATAAGGTCGCCAAGACTGCTGACTCTGCCGTAGGCGACTTTTGCTTCGTCCAGCCGTTTGACCATGGCTTCCAGATCAGTCTGTTGGAAGATGGCTTCGATCAAGGGGTCCAACACGTCACGATTCAGAACGCGCTGTGCATTACTGAGAAATCGCGGGTCGTCGGCAAGGTCCGCTTGCTGCAGGGCCACCCGGCACAGGTCGCGCCACTCCCGTTCATTCTGAATGCTGATCAAGACCTGCCGGCCGTCCTTGCAGCCAAATGCACCATAGGGTGCGATGCTGGGGTGTTTCAGGCCATGGTTGCCTGGTGTGAACCCGCCGTACCGGAACTGCAGATAAGGGACATTCATCCAGTCCGCCGTCGAGTGAAACAGTGAGACGTTGATCAATCGTCCATTTCGCTCCGGGTCCCTCTCCCGCGCGAACAGTGCCCGCAGGATTTCACTGTGGGCGGTCATCCCGGCGGAGATGTCTGAAACGGATACGCCCACCCGGGTCAGTTGATCTTCAATGCCGGTAATGGAACAGAGCCCTGTTTCCGCCTGGATCAACAGATCGTAGGCCTTCTGGTTCCGGTACGGCCCTGATTCACCATAGCCGCTGATGGAGCAGACGATGAGTGACGGGAAGCGCTGTCTCAACTCTTCCGGTGCGAAGCCGAGGCGGGCCAGCGCCCCGGGTGCCAGGTTCTGGATGAACACGTCTGCGCGGGCCAGCATTTCTGAAAGGAGTTTGGCATCGCCTGATTCCTTCAGGTCCAGAACCACAGACTCCTTGCCGGCATTCAGCCACACAAAATAGGCACTCTGGTCCTTGACCAGGGTATCGTAACCGCGCGCGAAATCGCCCTCGGGGCGCTCGATCTTGATGACGCGTGCACCCGCTTCTGCCAGCCGGCCGGAGACATACGGCGCGGCGACGGCCTGCTCCAATGCGATGATGGTGATGCCTTTCAGGTCTTCGTCGTACAGAGTGATCTCTCCTGGTGTAAGTTGAATGCCCTATTGTGGTTGCCCCAGGGGTTACCGGTTCGGGCCAGTGCGCCATCTCGACCGGCTCCACAGCTGGCCTGGTCCGATGATTCATTATAGGCAAACAGACTGACAATAACCGGCACCGCATCGGGGTGTTCGACCGTGATATGCTCCGGTGCACAGACTCAACCCATAGGAAACCCTGATGCGATTCGGAGCTCAATTCGTCAACTATGTTTGTACCTGGGAAGATACGCTGGCGTGTATTGGATCGATCCAGGAGGGTCGCTGGAACAGCCTCTGGTGGTCGGATCATTTCCTGGTCCCCGCCCACCAGGCGGTCTGGAACAAGGAATCGCTGGAGGGCTGGTCTGTGGTGACGGCGGCTGCCGCAATCACCAAGGATCTTGACCTGGGCTTGCTGGTCACCGGCAACATCTATCGTAACCCGGCGCTGCTGGCGAAGATGGCCGTCACGGTAGACCAGATTTCCGGTGGCCGATACGTTCTGGGGATTGGTGCGGGCTGGTTCAAAGCGGAGCACGACGCATTCGGCATCGAGTTTCCCGGCCTGAAGGAGCGATGCGACCGGCTGGAGGAGGCGCTCGACATCATCACTGCGCTGTTCGCCCTTGAACCCGAGCAAACGACAAGCTACCAGGGCAAGTACTACAGCATGAAAGACTCGCCCATGAATCCGCCCAGCGTGCGCAGACCGCGGGTCCCCATTCTGGTAGGCGGAAATGGCGAAAAGCGAACCCTGAAGACCTGCGCCAAATACGCAGACATCTGCAACATTGACTTCAACAATCCGGGCGGCGTGGATGTGTTCAAACACAAGATGGCAGTGCTCGACAGGCACTGTGAGGACATCGGCCGGGACCCCGCTGAAATCAAACGCACGATGCTGATTCCGATGCGGATCACTGACGACGAGGCCACGGCAAAGGCAGAACTCGAGCGGCGTCCGTGGATCCTCTGTGGCAAACCGTCGTACATCGTCGATGTGATTGGTCAGTACTTCGATGCGGGGCTTGAAGAGATCATGTTTTCTGGTGTCCCCACCAGGAAGGCCAATTTCGACCGGATCAATTCGGACGTCCTCTCGGCATTCGACTGATAGCGGGAGTCATGGCAAACAGCCTTAGTCGTGCATGCACTTTTCCCGGACCGCACGCCATGGAAAAGTACTTCCATGACAGCCTTGAGCGTGCCCGCATTAGACACGCCGTAGTTGTGCAAGCAATTTTCCGGACCGCACACCATGGAAAAGTACTTCCATGACAGCCTGAGCGTGCCCGTATTAGACGCGCCGTAGTTGTGCAAGCAATTTTCCGGACTGCACGCCATGGAAAAGTACTTCCATGACAGCCTTGAGCGTGCCCGGATCAGGCACGCCTTAGTCGTGCAAGCACTTTTCCCGGACCGCACGCCATGGAAAAGTACTTCCATGACAGCCTTGAGCGTGCCCGGATCGCGCACGCCGTAGTCGCGCTACTACCTTGAACTGCGAACCTCCGTTCCCATGCCAGTCAGCCGCGACCTGAGTGATGCGACTCGGTTCACGACTTCCTATGCCGTATCACTGTCTCGCCTGTACCTTTAAGCTAGAGTGATCGAATCGGGGTCTGACAAGTCGGTCTGTGCAACCACTGGATGTAGCAGTTGGGCCGACTCTGGTCACTGATTTTCCCGTGTATGAAATAAAGTATCGCCACGAGAGGTCTATAGAAGTATGAGCGATAGACAGGCAAGGTTCGAGAACCTGGTGAATGGTTACAGCGACTGGCTGTTCCGATACGCCTATTGGCTTTGTGGCGAGCGCGCGACGGCAGAGGATCTTGTGCAGGAGACCTTTCTGAGGGCCTGGCGCTTCCTTGATTCACTCAAGGAGGAAGCCGCTGCCAGGAGTTGGTTGACGACGATTCTACGACGAGAAAACGCCCGGAAATATGAACGCAAGCAGCTTGATTTTGACGATGTATAACTCGATAGCCTGCCCGAGATGCCAGTCGGCTTCGACTCGCGCCCTGAATCGCTCGCACTGCACTCGGCCTTGCGAAGGCTACCCCTGATGTACCGGGAGCCATTGCTCTTGCAGGTGCTCGGGGGGTTTACGCTGGAGGACATTGCCGAGGTCCTTGACCTGCCGGGCAACACGGTCGCGACCCGACTACATCGCGCGAGGCAAAAGTTGCGAATGATGCTGGAACCGCAAGGAGAAGGGATAGGTCATGAACTGCCTTGAATTCAGAAGGCTGAAGCTTGCAGACCCATCGGTGGAGACACCGGAACTGGGCGCGCACGCCAGCACCTGTTCGGCTTGCCGACGGTTTGAAATCGAGCTCCGGTCCATGGACGAAGATATCCGCAAGGTTGCGGAGATCGATGTGCCCCAGGGGATGGCGGGCCGGATCCTGTTGAATCAGTCCCTCAAGGTTCGTGCGAGGACTGTTACGCGACGCTGGGTCTGGGCTGGTCTGGCAGCGTCCGTGATGGTGGCAGGCTTCATTAGAATGGCTGCTCTGATTCCGTCTTCGGAAACGGCGTTCGGTGGTGAACTGATCAGTCACGTGGAAATGCCGCATTCTTCGCCGGATGTGAATCAGTTGGCATCCACTCACCTGCAACGGGTGCTGCATTCAGTGGATGCGGAAAGCGCGGACCTGCCTGGTGAAGTGATCTATGCCACCAATTGTCTGATTGATGGCGAAATGGTCGCTCATTTGATGGTCAGGCAGGGAAACGATGAATTCGTGGTGATTCTGGTCCGCCACGAGTACGTGACGACCCGGGCGCTATTTCAGCAGGACGGCTGGCGCGGTGTGATCGAACCTCACGAGGTTGGAAATCTTGCTGTCATGCGCCGCGAAGGGTTCCGTCATGATGCGGCAACCATCAGTGTCATGGATATGGCTCATCAATACGCCGGGGCCTTTCGTCGTCGTCTGATTTAACTTCGCGTGATCTGCTGACCGGTTGCCGCGGTCACCCCTGGCAACAGGCCATGGCAAGATCGATACGAAAGAAATCTGCTAGCACCCGGGTCATAAGATGTAACAATACGCATGCGGGCTACTCAATACGTGAATCCTGCGTTCGGATTGCCGGATGGACTCCGCAAGAGTGCGTCATGCGTGAAGTGTTGATTGATAATCCAATAACTAGAGGAAACCTTGATGAAACTGAGAACTTCCAGAAAGACCCTGGGCGTTGCCGTAGCAGCGGCGTTGGGAGCGGGCGCGGCATTGTCGCCGATGGCCATGGCGGACGCGACCAATCCGTTTGGTGCCACCGAACTGGGCGGCGGCTACATGCAACTGGCGGGCGGCCACGGTGAAGGCGGCTGTGGTGAGGCCAAATGCGGCGCAGACAAGGCGAAAAGCGACGGTGAAGGCTCCTGCGGCGAGGGCAAGTGTGGTGCCGACAAGGCGAAAAGCGACGGTGAAGGCTCCTGCGGTGAGGGCAAGTGCGGTGCCGACAAGGCCAAGAGCGAGGGCGAAGGCTCTTGCGGCGAAGGCAAGTGTGGCGCCGACAAGGCCAAGAGCGAGGCTGAAGGTTCCTGCGGCGAAGGCAAGTGCGGCGCCGACAAGGCCAAAAGTGGCGCCTAGGCGCTTCGTATTCACCTCGCAACAAGGAATGGGAGCCCCCGAGAGGATGCTCCCATTCCTGCTGCCCTGAAACAACCAGGTCAAACCATCATCAGGTCTCAATGAACGAGCGAGCGCTGGCACCAGTGGACGATGAGTCACCTACGCCAGGACAGGAAGGGCCGGTCAGGGGTGCAGGGCTCGGCCTGCGCCGGTCCATGACAGCTGCCATGGCGGATCAGGTCCCCGAATCGATCGACTTCTTCGAGCTTGCCCCGGAGAACTGGATCGGGCTGGGTGGCAGATTCGGCCGTCAGCTTCGTCGCATCAGCGAGACTACCCCTTTGGTCTGCCACGGCCTGTCCCTGTCGATAGGAGGCCCGGCACCCCTGGATGTGGCGCTACTGACCGACATCAAGTCGTTCATTGCTGAACACAATGTGATGCTCTACAGCGAGCATCTGAGCTATACCAACGATGGCGGGCAGTTGTACGATCTGTTGCCGATGCCGTTCACTGAAGAGGCTGTCACCTGGACGGCCGAGCGCGTCCGGCAGGCCCAGGACATTCTGGAAATGCCGCTGGTGCTGGAAAACGTCTCGTACTATACAACGCCGAAGCGTGACCTGGACGAGGTGACATTCGTGCGGTCCGTCGTTGAGGAAGCGGACTGCGGGTTGTTGCTCGATGTCAATAATGTTTACGTCAACAGTGTCAACCACGGCTATGAGCCCATGGAGTTCATCCGGCAGATGCCGCTGGAGCGGGTCCGCTATCTGCACATTGCCGGGCACTATGTCGAACCGGATGGGCTGATTGTCGACACCCATGGTGCGGACGTGATCCATCCGGTGTGGGACCTGCTGGAGCAAACCTATCGCCTGATCGGCCCGACTCCCACGTTGCTGGAGCGGGACTTCAATATTCCCTCCATGGCGCAATTGCTCACCGAAATTGAGGCCATTCATATCCGTCAGCGCAGGGTGGCCGCCGATGTCTGAACTCGCCCGGCTGCAGAAGGCGTTTACCGGACATCTGCGGAATCCCGAACAGGTGCCGGTACCCGCGGGGCTGGACCCTCGCCGGGTGGGAATCTATTCGGAGCTGATTTTTAACAATCTGTCCGCCCTGGTGAGCGACTTCTTTCCTGTGATCAAGAGCCTCTTGAGCGAGACGCAATGGCGCCTGTTGATACGGGATTTTTTCATTTCTCATCAGGCCGAGACGCCTTATTTCCCGCAACTGTCCGAGGAATTCGTGCATTACCTGGCAGGGCGCCAGGCACGGTCTGATGACCCTGGATTCCTGCTGGAACTCGCCCACTATGAATGGCTGGAACTGCATCTGTTCTGGCACCGGCAGGACCCTCCATCCTCACCACTGCCCGCAGAGACGCTTGAGCGCGAACCGCTTCGCCTGTCTGCCGTCGCAGAACCCGTTGCATATCAGTACCCGGTGCATCGCATCGGTCCGGATTTCCGGCCGGAAGAGCCCGATGAACAGCCTACATTCCTGTTGGTGTTTCGCGACCTGAGTGAGTCGGTACGGTTTTTCGAACTGCAGCCGTTCACCTATCAGTTTCTGGAAGCAGTGCAGCAACACCCCGGCCTGGTTGCAGAGCAGTGGCTGGGCGAGATGGCCTCTGAACTGTCGTCCGCAGGCAAGGTATCGGACAGGAAACGATTCATGGCGAGCGGTTTCGCGATGCTGCAACAGTTCAATCAGCGCTGCGTCTTGGGCAGATTCGACCAACAAGTCCAAGACCAACAAGTCCAAGACCAACAAGAAGGGTAAAAACATGATTGGCGTACTGAACCGGTTCCAGGACTTGCTCGATCTGACCCGACATCTGGATTTTCTGGCCCCCCTGCTATTGCGGGCGTACCTCGCGCCGGTCTTCTACATGGCAGGCAAGAACAAGCTTGATTCGTTTGAAAACACCGTTGCCTGGTTTGCCAATGATGACTGGGGCCTCGGTCTGCCGATGCCCTGGTTGATGGCGGCGCTGGCCACGGCAGCGGAACTGGGCGGGTCGATATTGCTGGTGCTCGGACTCGGAACGCGCTGGATTGCCCTGCCGCTGATGGTCACTATGGTCGTCGCAGCCGTGACCGTGCACTGGGCAAACGGGTGGCTCGCGATCGCGGCGGGTGGCGGTTTGTTCGCCACCGAGCGTACCGAGGGGGCGATCATGCGTCTGGACCGGGCCAAGTCGATCCTTCAGGAACACGGCAACTTCGGCTGGCTGACAGAGAACGGCTCGCTGGTGATCCTGAACAACGGCATTGAGTTTGCGGCCACCTACTTTGTCATGCTGTTGGCCCTGTTTTTCCTGGGTGGCGGCCGATACCTGAGCATGGACTACTGGCTGGCACGTCGATACCGCCGGGGTCGGAGTCAGGTGCCGGGGTAAACCTGCTACTACGTGAGCCGACTACTGGCTGGCGTGTCGATTCTGCCAGGAATAATCAGGGTCGGAGTCGAATAGAAGGGATCGCAAGCGGGCGAATTCAAGCCATCGCCAAGGCCCCTAGCGATCAAGCCTATTGTCCCCATCCGCCTGGAGTCAACGAGGCTAACAGATTCCCACTGAATGCATAAACCTGTCGTTGAAACGTCTTGCGGTATCATCTTGTTGGCCGACGAATCGATTCTCTGATTCGTCTGGCGTCGTCAATTGCCTGATTGTAGCCAGCAGGAATTGGTCACATTCTGGCTTTCACGGCACGAGTCCGCAGTGGGTCTACGCGCTGCATTGCAACGTCATATCGCCCCTGCGTTTTGCTGGCACGCCGAAAGCCGAAAGGGCGGAACGTGCCGCCCGGTTGCTCGTGCGACTGGCATGGCTGACCGAATGGGCCGCCGCCCTGACGAGATCTCGGGTGGATGGCGCCAGCCTGTCGCGATTGCACGCTAACGCACGGTGTCGGTCGAATTCGGCCGGCGCATCGGGTGGCACACTCGACTCAAGGGAGACGCTGGCCCAAATGGAATTCGTGCTGTTGATGTAAGCGAGAGTATGTGTAAACGTGCCGTCTAATCTTATTCATGCGGCTGACTAGATGAACCACGACTTCGATGTTGAGCTTCTTTATGCCGCACTTGATAAGAAGCGAAGTACAGAGGGTCTGACCTGGGCGGGCATAGCGAAAGAGATTGGAGTCGCTGCATCCACTGTCAAAGGTATTCGTGAGAAACAGGGCATCGAAGGCGATGGAGTTCTGCAGATGTTGTTGTGGCTGGACAGGTCGCCGGAAAGCTTTGTGCCTGGATCAAAGGCGACCAAAAATCATGAACTTGAGAAGCCTAAGGATGCGACCCTGCGCTTTGATGTAAAGAAAGTCTATCGGCATCTTGACGCAAAGAGAACCAGCGAAGGACTGAGTTGGGTTCAAGTCGCCGAACAGATCGGCGGCTTCAAACCAAACATGCTGCAGCGACTAAAAGACGGTGGCAGAACTTCATTTCCCGGTATCGCTCGAATCGCACGATGGCTTGAGGTTCCGATGAAGGATCTAACGATGGTAAGTCCATGGTAGCGCAATCGACGTGCCAACATCCAAGTCCCATTCGATGACCCACAGACCAACCAACGGCACTATTCTGAATTCCAGTACCCTGAACCCATCGGTGACGGTCGCATTCGGCCAGTGACTGAATTCGAGGGCCAAATCGCCAGATTTCAATCGTTGGTACCGAAATGTGGGTCACACAACATACGTTCAGATGGGCCAATTAGCGACCAGGGCCCACACCCGAATACCAATCTGGCAACGTTGCAGACCTCACCATCAAAGCCGCTCGACCACACTGCCCTCAACCACCGCGTGGCGGTCACTCAAATCTCGACGAGTCATCCCTGCAGGCGTTGCGTGGCTCATTCATTTTCACCATGGCCAGGACCACACGGTAACTCTACGGCGCGACTGAGCCCGCCTCGCACTCACAGCGCGGTCTGCCCATTCACTGCGAGATAACGGTTGGCTCGAGTGATCGCGTTATTACGGATGTTCATATAGAACAATGCGTAGTCAAGCCCATGATAGGTACCCGTCATGTCAATCATCGCTTCAAACGGTGTGCCCTGCTGGCTGCCGGCAAACAACGTACCATCGCGGCACTGCGCCCACGTATGACCTGCTACCGGGGCGCTCAAGGCGGCAAAGACCTTACCAGTGGGTTCGTCAGAGCCACGGCCGAAACTATTGTTTAGGGTTTCTTCGGGGATAACTGCGCCCTGGTTCAATGCGGCGTCGGCACGTTCCTCGTCCACGCGCCAGGACAGCGGATTGGTACACAGGCTCTGCTGCGAGCGAACCATGGGATCGGCACCTTCAGGCATCGTATCCCAGTGCACAACACACCCAAGATCATCTTCTGCTTCGCAGGCGCCAATGTTCGGCATGGAATCAAGCCAGCTATGCGGAACTGGTACCACAATGCCGCCGATAAGGTACGCAGCCACCATCTGGTCGTGCCATTGGCCGTCGATCACTTCTTTGAGCAGACGCAAGCTGTGATGTGTTCCCTGACTGTGCGCCGCGATGATAAAAGGGCGTCCCTGGTTGTAGTGCGCCATGTAGTATTCAAACGCCCGGCGCACGTCGTCGTACGCAAACGACATGATCGCTTCGCGCTCCTTTTCAGATCCAACAAAGTAGCTAAAGATTGTCGCTTCCCGGTATCGCGGCGCATACACATTACAGCAACCGTTGAAGGCACTGGCCTGATTGGCCATCATCCAATGGATGTTCTCTTCCGTAGCGGAATCTGGATCCATTGGGGAGATCCAACTTGCCGACTTGAGATATGCCGTTGGGTGGATGAAGAATGTGTCGACCTGTTGCTCGCCATTGGCGGGTACCACCGACTCCGGCACCAGGTCTGCCAGATCATCTGACCCAGGCAGCGCGGACCAGTTGGCGACATCAGCGTAATCGGGGGTCGGGACTGTTTCGGCAGGGTCAAAGTTGCCACTCGGTGAGTTGTAGGCAAGGAAAGCCTGCATCGCAAGACCGCCACCGTAGCCGGAATAGTAAAGTCCAAACAGCACTGCCAGCAAAATGGCGAGTACAAGTGTCGTGACCTTTATCGCTTTCATAAACCCTCAAGGTTCGCGTCGAAGAGTTCAGTGTAACGGCGAACACCCTGTAACGGACAGCGCCTATGACGTCAGCGCTTTCAATGTGGGCCCCTTGCGTCTGGCCAGCAGGCGGACGGCACTCACAGGGGCTGTTGATTCCAGCCGCACCCGGTGTGGTGTCGACCATCGTGCCGGCATGCACCGGGTCGCAGTGCGGGTTCGGCTACAGGATACGCAATGGCGCCCAAAGCAATCAGCCACACGATCGACTAGCGACCAAGCGCCCTTGGCACATAGATCCACATCAGCGCACATCCCACCGCGATCACGATACTCGAACTCGCGATCACCGAGGTTCCGAACGACCAGCCCGGCACCCGAGAGGCGATCTCGGCAGCCGTTGCAGCCAACAGACCGATATAAGACCCGACCATGAAATACGCGTGGCTGTGGCGCCAGTTGTTATACCGCGACCACGCGGCATGATAGCCGCCAAGAACCGAAGCCAGACTGACCAGCGCCAGCCAGTGGAACGGCCCGAAGCCGCCAAATACCTCATAGATCATCAGCGCGCTGGCGTTGAGACCGATCATTGCGGAGAGGTAGCCCCGCCCGAGCAGGCGGTGCCGCGCGGTGCCCTTGGGGCGCAGCACCACCGCCGTCCCGAATCCAAGCGCCACCAGCGCGATCAGGACATGAATCAGGCCCACCGGGTGGTTGAGTAAATGATCAAGCATGGTCGTCAACCTGGCAGACGCGGATAAGAAAAACAAACTCGTAGTTCGTTTGACTCGGCGAGTATCACCAAACCCAGGGTCAACTTCAATGAGGAAGGCGCCCATTAAGGTCTGAAGCAGAACTGGGTGTAGTCTCTTGTTTTCATGGATCAGTCTTGCAAAGGTATCAGCCTGAACATTCAAACCGGAGTCACCATGAAGCACCTGCTGCTCGGTTTTACAGTTACCTTGTTGCTTGCCGGGTGTGCTGAGGAGGCGGTTCATGTTGTACCGCCAGTCGAAACTGAGTCAGCGCGCCTGAACACGTGGCTCGATGCTGAATTCGACCAGTATCTGGATTTTAGACCGCTCGCAAAAACCGCCCTCGGTATCAAGACTGACTATGACAAGCTGGATGATGTTTCTGATGCCGCGCTGGATAAGCGCCTTGAATGGCGGCGCGCCAGCGTTGCGGAAATGAAGACGGCCTTTGATCGCAGCAAACTCGATGCCGAGGCGCAGCGCTCTTATGACCTGTGGTTGTTCCTGCTGGAGCGGGAAGAGAAAGCCTTGCCCTATCGGCACCATGATTATGTTTTTGGCCGTCGCGGACCACATACTGGTCTGGTTAACAGCTTGATCAACAACCACAAGGTTGCAGATGTTGCCGATATGCAGGCGTATATCTCCCGGCTGACGGCATCAGGTACCTATCTTCGTCAAAGTCTCACCCGCGCCAGGCTGTCAGCCGAGGCGGGTATACGCGCACCGTATTTTGACTATGACATTGCCATCAGCCAGATTGGCCGGGTCACGAAGGGAGTTCCTTTTACAGACGAGGGTGAATCCGCGATCTGGAAGGATGTCAGTGCCAAGGCTGATGCGCTGGCAACTGACGGTAGAGCCACGGCCGACCAGGTCATTGAGTTCAAAGCCGCCGCTCGTGCTGCCATCCTTCAACACATGAAACCGGCTTATGACGACATCCTGGCCTGGCTGGAAACAGATCGAACCAGTGTGCCAGTGGAGGCAACAGGCGCATGGGCGCTGCCCAATGGACAGGCGTTCTACGACCACGAACTAGAGAGCATGACGACACTGCCACTCACCGCAGATCAGATCCATGAAACTGGCCTTGTGGAGGTTGCCAGGATTCAGGCCGAGATGAACCGGATCAGGGAGAAAGTTGGCTTCGAAGGCGACCTCAGGGCTTTTTTTGATCACCTTCGTGAAGGCGAGCAGTTCTATTTGCCGAATACTGATGAGGGTCGGGAACAGTACCTCGAACTGGCACGACAATACACCGCACGTATGCAGGAAAAGCTACCGCAGTATTTCGGCATCCTGCCCCAGGGTCCTCTTGAGGTTCGCCGTGTGGAAGCGTTCCGGGAGCAGGCTGGCGGCGCCGCCCACTATAGCCGTGGTACCAAAGATGGTTCCCGTCCGGGAATCTTCTATGTACACCTTGCCGACATGCGGGCGGCGTCTACCTATCGGTTGGAAAACCTCGCCTACCACGAAGCGGTGCCTGGTCATCATCTGCAGATTGCCATCCAGCAGGAACTGGAAGGTATCCCCAGGTTTCGCACCTACCATGGTTTCACGGCGTTCAGCGAGGGCTGGGGCCTGTATTCGGAGTATATCGGTAAAGAAATGGGATTCTACCAGGATCCATACTCTGACTTTGGTCGTCTAACTGGAGAGATATGGCGCGCGATACGGCTTGTGGTCGATACCGGGATTCATGCCAGGAAGTGGACAGAGCAACAGGCGATTGACTATGCGCTCACCAATTCACCCCGCCCGGAAGGTGCGGTGCGCGCGGAAATTCGCCGCTATTTCAACAACCCCGGGCAGGCGACCGCTTACAAGATCGGTATGTTGGAGATTCAACGGTTGCGTGCCCATGCGGAAGAAAAACTGGGTAGCAGGTTTGATATCCGCCGGTTCCATGATGTTGTGCTTGATAGCGGATCGTTACCGATGTCGTTGCTGGGTAAGAAAGTCGAAGCGTGGGTTGCCGGGGGAGGTGACTGATCGCGATTCGGTTTTCACCCCTTCGATTTTCCGGAAGTGGCGCGGAGTCGATGGAGCGTTAATCCGGACGGTGGTTTGGGCTAGACTCCCCCTGAGAGGGATCTATGGCAACGACTAGAGAATCATCCATAGCAAGAACGGTAGGCCTGCGTTTCGTCGGAAACCTGCGACGACGACTACACCGGTTGGGTGAATTTTGCGGTTTTCCTGCGCGTGCCCGCAATGTTCGATCGTCAGAATTACGACGGTCGGTACTGCTCCTCCTGCTTACGTGGTTGTCAGGTTGTACTACCCTGGAACTCAGCCTCGTCGATCGGACCTGGCACCGTATTCAAACTGATCAGTTCACCGTAGTCGGTGACACCACGCCGGATGAGCTCCAGCAGCTGGTTCGTGATCTCGACTACTTTCGTGACTTCCTGATTGAGCAGGGGATTGCCAGGTGGCGTGACGAGGTGGCGCCGCTGACGATAGTCGTGGTGCAGGATGACACGACGTTCGACGCGTTTCGATCACGGCCTGCGATTGAAGGATGGTACCGGTCCTCCTTGCGCGGCAGCTTTGCCGTGGTAAACCTCGACGCCTTCAAACGATTTGAGGCAGGCAGGTCTATTCTGTTCCACGAATACACGCATTTTCTATTGGCCCATAACGCCGGGTTCCGATACCCGCGTTGGTATGGCGAAGGACTCGCCGAGTACTTCAGTACCTTCCGAATGATCGACGATGCCGTTGCTATCATTGGCGAGCCTCCGGTACCCAGGCTGCGTGAGTTGGTGCACCAGCCACTTGACCTTCGGCTTCTCATGAAGAAGTCCGAAAGACTGAATCACGGCATTAGAATCAGCTATGCCCACGCATGGCTGGCCGTTCACTACTTCAGCGCCGCATCGCCATCAAGACAGCAACAATTGACGGGGTACCTCTCTGCATACAGCCAATCCGGGACGCTTGCCGACGCCTATCTGGCCAGTTTTGGCGAGACCACGGACGACCTGTATAACGAGATGGTGGCATATCGGCGAGCCGGAACGTTTCGCGTTCGTCGCTACCAGTATGAAGCTGTGAGGCGGTCATCCGACTACGATGTTTCCATCCTGAGCCCCTATCAATCCGCAGTGCTGTTCGGCCAGCTTTTCCTGGCACGAGAAGAATTCCATAAGGCCGGGAACCTGTTCGAGAAAGCAAACCGATTTGCCCCCGATGCGGCCGTGCCGTTGGCAGGGCTGGCTGCCGTCAGCTACGACTCGGAGACTTCTGGTACCAGGACGCACGACTACACCAGGCAAGCGCTGCAGGCGGATGCCGAAAATGCGTGGGCGCTGACGCTACAGGGGAAGCTATTGCGCGAGGTGGCGGAAGCAGCGCCGGAGGTCGAAGACCGCGATTCGATTCTGCAGAGGTCACGGGAGGTCCTCAATCAGGCAATTCAACTGGCACCACGTATACCCGAAGCCTATCGCGAACTGGCGCTCACCTATGACGACACGCAACGAAGGCCCTACTGGCTGCTGAGGGCAGGTATGCTGGAGCCACTGAGTGAACACATCCTGCTGGACATTGCCCGTTTCGAGATTGATGCCGGTCACTACGCGAACGCACGGAGAAAGCTGGAACAGGTCATCTTCAGGCACGACTCAGATGCCAGGCGAACAGCACGGGGCTTGCTCAACTCGATTTCTGAGGCCGTGGACGCCGTTGCGGTCCCGTGATTCGCGGCACAGTGCGCGTCAGGACGAACACCGTGGCATCCGATCCTAAGTAGTATCATCGATCGGCAACCGGTTTAGATGGGGTCGGAGTCAGGTGCCGGGGTAAACGTGCCAATACGTGAGCGTGGACTACCGGCCGGAGTCGAATAAAGGGGGAGGCACGCGAATTTCAAACTATCGCCAATGCGCCTCGCGATCACGCCTATTGTTCATCCTTCCGGCGTCAACGACGCTAACCAGATTCCCACTGAATCATAAACCCTGTCATCGAAATGCGACTGGTTGTGCCCGGCCCGTTTTACGGGGTCATCTTGTTGGCCGACGAATCGATTCTCTGAGGGGGGCAGCCAGTGGCGGAAAGCCTGCAGGATGCAGACAGTGACGCCAGCCTGAGAATTGGTAAGATGGGTTCGACCAGAATGGGCACCAACTATGGATCATCACGATCGCGCTGTCCGGCAGAGTGCCTTTGAGTTCCTGCAGCGTCTGTCAGACCAGTATGGCGAGGTCTTGCGCCGTGATGAGTTGCAGGCCGGCTTCCTGTTTGACGGCGTAAGAGTACCGCTACTGTCTCCGACGGGGATCTTCAAGCCCAGGATTCTCAACCTGCCGCTGACGATCACTACCGCACCCAATGCACCCTATCCAGATAGATTCAGAGACGGATTGCTGTACTACCGTTATCGTGGAACACGGCAAGATATCCATCACCGCGACAACACTGGTATGAAGAACGCCAGGACCGCCGGTGTGCCGCTGATTTACTTGCATGGTCTGGTCCCCGGCAAATATGTTGCTGCCTGGCCCGTCTATGTAGTGGATTGTAACGATCAGACCCTGATCTTCACGATTGAGGTCGACAAGGAGGTGACATATCCAGAGAATCGGGTCGAGGATGTGCGCAACGATATCGAGCGGGAAATCCGGCGTCGCTATGCGACCGTTGAAACCACCATCAGGCTCCATCAACGTACCTTTCGCGAGCGAGTCGTTAGCGCCTACAACCAGCAATGTGCCATGTGCCGGTTGCGTCATCAGGAACTGCTGGACGCTGCCCATATCGTGCCGGATGCTGAAGATGCAGGTGAACCAATCGTCAATAATGGCATCGCGTTGTGCAAGATCCATCATGCCGCATTTGATCAGGGCATACTCGGCATCAGACCTGACTACGTGGTGCAGATCAGGCAGGATGTGCTCAATGAAACAGACGGGCCGATGCTTAAATACGGACTTCAGGAAATGCATGAGGTCCAACTGACGGTCCCGACCAACAGGAACGCGTTACCTGACCCCAAACGGCTTCAGGTTCGATACGAGAGATTCCTCGCATACCCGGCCGCACCATAGCGACACGTTACTTCCCAATCAACAACGCCATAAACCGGGCGACCATGTCCTCGGAAGTCTGGCGTTGGGTCACATACGCAACATGCTGGTCCTGAGACTGCTGATTGATCCGGATCGACCACAGCGCCTCGATCTCATTGGCCACCATGGAATACCGGACATCGACGATGCGGTCAGGGTCAACCTGGTCAACCGCCAGGTAGTCGTTGGAAAACCAGCGGAAGCGTTCAATGTCCGCCCGTTGGCGGCTGTTCTCCCGGAGGTCTGGGAAATCCCTGGCGACGTTCAGTTGGCTGATGCTGTCGCCGGGATAAACCCTGGTGCCGAGGCCCACCCGGACGGCATCGACGTAAAATCTGGCGTCTGTCTCGTACACGATCTTCCACACCAGCAGGTTGGCGAAGCCTGGCTTGGCTTCCAGCCTGACAGGATCGTGGCCCCGGGATTCGGCGAGGGCCTGACCGGCAGCCTCGGCCCGTTCCCGCTGCAAAACGCCAAGGAGCAGATAGGCGCAGACCCAGACCATCCCAATGCGGGCAAAGACCGGATTTTTCTTCACGAGCGCAATGGTCACCAGTACGATCAGCGGCAGCGTGACCAGCGGGTCGACCACAGAGACGTTATTCCAGGCGATGCGAGCGTCCGAAAACGGCCATAACAGCTGGGTGCCATAGGTGGTGCAGGCATCGAGCAGGCCATGGGTGCCATAGCCCAGCAGGCAGAACAGGTAGGCTTGCCGGAAGCTGAGGTGCCTGCGTACCAGGGGATATAGCAGCAGACAGCAGATCAGCGCGCCGAGGGGAATGAATATCAATGCATGAGTGAATTGCCGGTGGAACTCGAGAAACAGCAGCGGATCTGTGGGTGACTGAATGAGCACATCGAGATCCGGTGCCATGCCACTGAAACAGCCGAGTAGCGCCGCCCGCTTGATCACCTCCGGTCTGGCCAGAGACTGGGGCAGCGCGGCGCCCAGAGCGCCCTGGGTGAAAGGGTCCATTATCGACGACCGGGATTGAACAGCGTCATGCGCCTCAGGATTTCCACCAGGGATAGAACGGTGGCATTTCGGAGGCCTTGCCCTGATATGCAGGGTCCCGCTTCTCAAGAAATGAAGCGACCCCTTCCTTGCCGTCGCCAATGCTGGTGTAGAACATGGACAGTGAATCTATCTTGTGGGCGTCCAGAGGTCCGGGCTGGCTGGCATTCCGGTACATCATCTGGCGTGCCAGTGCGATACCCACTGGCGAGCGGTTGGTGATGTATTTCGTGGCGAGCGCCCTGGCGGCAGGCAACAGGTCATCCGGCGCGTGGGCGGACTTTGCCAGCCGTGCGGACACGGCTTCATCGGCGCCGATCATGTCTGTGCTGTAGATCCAGTCCAGCGCCTGGGAGATGCCCACAATCCTTGGCAGGAACCAGGTGGAGCAGGCCTCCGGCGTAATTCCGATCTTGCCGAACACAAAACCGATTTTGGCTTTTTCGGAGACGAGGCGGATGTCCATCGCCAGGGTCATGGTGGCGCCAATGCCAACCGCCGCCCCGTTGATGGCCCCGATCACCGGTTTTTTGCAGTCAAAGATAGACAACGTTACCCGGCCGCCGGTGTCTCTGACGCCAGCGATGATCTCCGGGTCCTCCAGTCGCTCATTCAGGTCACCCAGAGTGGGTTGCAGAGTTTCATTCAGGCCGAACACGTTCCCCTCGGCAGACAAATCCATGCCGGCACAGAACGCCCGTCCTGCGCCGGTGACAATCACCGCGCCAATGTCATCATCGTCGCTGGCCCGGTTGAATGCATCGATCAATTCGTGGGCCATTTCAACGGTGAAGGCGTTCAGGTGATCGGGGCGATTCAGTGTGATGGTGGCGATTCGGTCTGAGACCGAATAGTCGATGCTGTTGTAATTCATAGCCCTGCTCGAAATCGTCATGGAGAACGTCAAGATTAACATCAAAGCACGCGAGCGTCGGGCAAGTGGTCCAACGGTATCCAGGCAGAAAGGTGTGGGCGGCGACAATCCGCGATAAGTTGTCTCGGTTGACGGGTTCCGGGATGATACAGGTTCAAGCCAAAGTGATTCTCATGCCCGATACCAAGACCAAGACCAAAACTAAAAAGAAGCACTACGTCGTCTGGACAGGCAAGGACACTGGAATTTTTGACAGTTGGTCAGACGTTCAGCCGCTGGTCATTGGTCACGCCGGTGCCAAATTCAAGGGGTTCGACACCCGGAGCGAGGCGGAAGCCGCGTTCGCATCGCCGCCCGAAGCCAGTATCGTCAGAAAGTCCGGTGCCAGGTCAAAGGCCAGACCCCGTCCCGCATTTACCCTGGACCCTGATTTTGACGTGCACATCTTCAGTGACGGCGCCTGTATACCAAACCCTGGCGTCGCTGGTAGCGGCGTTGCGGTGTATCAGGGTGGGGAGTTGGTGGAGTGCTGGTATGGTGGCTATGAGCCGATGGGGACCAACAATACGGCCGAACTGTACGCGCTGCATCAGGCGCTACTGATCGCCGAACGAAAGCTGAACAGTGATGCAGGCGACAAGGTCCAAATACTCTCCGATTCAAGCTATTCGCTGAAAGCCATGAACGAGTGGGCAGCAAGATGGAAACGTAATGGCTGGCGGAGGCGCGACGGAGAAGAGGTTGCCAACCAGGCGTTGATCGCAACCATGTTTGAGCAATTTTCTGCCATCAGGGATGGTGTCACGTTGGTACATGTCAAAGGACACGCGGGTATCGAGGGGAACGAATTGGCAGATCGGCTCAGCTTCCTTGCCCGCCTCGACAAGGTTCAGGGTTTTGAACCCTTTGACCGCCTGGACAAGACGGCGCTGCTGGCGGTTCAGGTGTCTGCGAGTGCAGAGTGACGCCGCAAATGGGACCCCTGTCAGACTGGACTCTGTGATGCGCCGCCGTGTGTAAGCGCTGACGCTGACAATAGATACCATCCGGAATCGCGGAGCTTGCCACCCCCCGCGACCGAGATGGCGAACGACGACCAGATGTGGCCACTGATCATGATAAGTGGATCCGTCAACAATGAGCAGGAGGAATCCGCCGATGGTCGTGGGTGGCGAGTGAGGACAACCGCGCCTGGGCTGATGTTTTCGATGTAAACATTGTTCTGCCAGAGTTGTGTCTGCTACAGTGAATGCCTGTAAAAAAATAGCTGCAGGAGATCTGGACCGTTGGCCAGGAGTTCATACCACCACGGTGATTTGCGCCAGAGCCTGATCGAGTGTGCCTGCGCGCAACTCCGGCAGGACAGTGCAGATCACCTCAGTCTGCGGGCGTTGGCTCGTAAGGCAGGCGTGTCACAGACCGCACCTTATCGACACTTTGAAACAAAAAATGCCTTGTTTGCCGCGGTGGCGACTTACGGTTTCTTGTTGATGACCGATCATTTGAAGGTGGCCCGGGACCGCCACGAGGGTGATGTACAGGAGGCGGTTGTGCAGGTGGGGCTCGCCTATGTGGAGTGGGCGCTGGCGAACCCTGAAAAGTACCAGCTATTTTTTGATTCCGCGCTGGTGGATTACGGGGCTCACGAAGACCTGCATGAAGCGGGTTGTGATTGTTTCGAGGTGATACTGGGCCTGATTCGTACCGGTATCGAACAGGATATCTTCCTGGACCAGCCAGCAGAGGAACTGGCGGCCACACTGTGGGCCAGCGTCCATGGGTTTGCCAGTCTGTTGCAGTCCAAAGACCCCAATGCCATGCAGCAGCATCAGGACGCCCCGGTGGTGAAAGGCATGGCGGCTCTCTCGATGCGGCGCCGTCAGGTCATTGAATTGTTCGTCAACAGCATCAGGCGCTAGTGGCCGTCACTGGCGATGGGTACTGATTGATAGCGGCGGCGGACCTACTTCATCGACGGTGGCGAGGGAATTCCTCCCGAGATCACGATCTTCAGCGCCTGCTTCTCGGTGAATCCCTGGTCCACTAACGCCAGATAGTAGTTTCGGGTATAGCTCGCAAGTGACCTCGATATGTCAGGACGGGCGATGAGATCCACATGGGCCTCCATGATGCTCTGGACCATATTACGTATTGCAGGCTGAAGTGCTTCCAACTGTGCTGACGCATCAGACATGGACAAAGGCCCTCCATAAATCATGGGTAAGGCCTCAGGATACTCCTGGGATGTGTGGCTTTGCCAGCCTGGCCATCAGCCAATGCCAGACATGACGAAAACTCGTGCTACTGCCCGGGAGAACGCTGCTCTTAACTGGTGTCGGCCTGCCGCGCCGCATCCTGGATTCGCCCGACCATGGCCTTTAGGCCGTTGCCCCGGGTGCTGGAGAGGTGCTTGATCAGGTCCAGCTTCTCGAAATAGGCATCGATATCGAACGCCAGGATGTCATCGCCGGACTTGCCGTTGTAAGCGGACAGGATCAGCCCGAGCAGCCCCTTGACGATGAACGCGTCGCTGTCGACCTCGAACCAGAGCAGCGGCCCATCACGATGGGTTTCGATCCAGACCTGGCTCTGGCAGCCGCGGACCAGATGCGCATCGTCCTTTTTTGATTCATCCATGGCAGGCAGTTCCCGGCCAAGATCGATGATGTATTGATAGCGTTCTTCCCAGCTATCAAAAAAATCCAGCGACTCAATGATATCGTCGGATGTGATGGTGGTGCCAAACGGCCCGTAGCTGGTTGCGCTGTCCGTCATTGGCTAGGAGAACATGCCGGTGGCGAGCTGGGCTTCCTCGGACATCATCTCCCTGCTCCAGGGCGGGTCGAATACCAGCTCAACCTCCACTCGGTCCACATTGGGCACGTCCCCCACGCGGCTCTCGACATCGCCCACCAGAACCGGGCCCATGCCGCAGCCCGGTGCGGTCAGCGTCATCCTGACGGAAACGGTCCTGGTTTGCTGATCAAGTTCAAGACCATAGATCAAACCAAGGCTCGGCAGGCTGACAGGAATTTCGGGGTCAAATACGGTATTGAGCGCCTGCCAGACCTGATCCTCGCAAATCTGGTCATCATCAGGCTGGTCGAATTCCAGCACCAGCTTTTCAAGCCCCAGGGCATCGGCATTGGTGCCGTCCACCCGCACCATGTTGCCGTTGTGGACAACGGTATAGTTGCCTCCGGCGGACTGGGTGATGGTCACAAAGGTATCCTTCGGAATCGTGACGGGGTCACCCACTGGCACCAGCCGACCCGGGCATTCTCTCTGGGTAACGACGACGCGCCGTTCCTGACTCATGTTTCGTCATCTGCCGTGTTGGTATTGAGGTTAAAGCTCTCGCCACAGCCACAGGCGTCCGTGGCATTCGGGTTACGGAACCTGAGGGTCTGGTTCAGGCCCTCTCTGGTGTAGTCGATCTCCGTGCCATGCAGGCCCGGTGCGTCGGCCGGGTCGAAAAACACGGCGACCCCGTTGGAAAGCGTCAGGGTCAGGTCGCCTGCAATGGGTTCGTCGACCTCATCCATCTGGTACATGAAGCCCGAGCAGCCGCTCTCCTTGAGGGTAATTCGGACCCCATGATGCCCGCTGCGCTGCAACTGGCCCGCAAGATGTTTGGCAGCTGCAGGTGAGACCTGAATACTGTCGATCAAGCTGTAGGTTTGTACGCTCATCACTTCACCTCTGGAAGTAACATGTGTTTGACTTTGGTTAACGCCTCGAAGAGCCGGTCCACCTCATCGGTTGTATTATAGAACGCAAACGAGGCGCGTACCGTTCCCGGAATATGATATTGGGTCATCAGGGGCTGGGCACAATGGTGACCGGTGCGAACGGCTATGCCCTGCTGGTCCAGCAGCATACCCACGTCGGCAGGATGCGCCCCTTCCAGCAGAAAAGACAAGACTCCCGCCACCTGGTGGGCCTGGCCGATGCGCTGAACGCCAGGGAATGATTCTGCCTGCTCGATGGCGCGGTCAAGCAGTGCCGTTTCGTGGGCTGCTGCACCGGCCCGGTCCAGGGCATTGAGGTAGTCAATGGCGGCACCGAGGCCAATTGCGCCGGCGATGTCCGGTGTGCCGGCTTCAAACCGGTAGGGCAGACCCTGATAGGTAGTCCCGTCAAATGAAACGGTCTCGATCATCTCGCCCCCTCCCTGCCAGGGAGGCATCGCGGACAGCAAAGATTCGCGGCCCCACAACACACCGATACCGGTCGGCCCGAACATTTTATGGCCGGAAAAAGCATAGAAGTCACAGTCCAGTGCCTGCACATCAACAGGCGTATGGGCCACTGCCTGGGCGCCGTCGATCAGCACTTTCGCACCGACGTTGTGTCCAAGGGCAATGATGGTCTGAACGGGGTTCACGGTGCCAAGGGCATTGGAGATATGGCCCACGGCGATCAGTTTGACCCGCTCGTCCAGGCCGGCCTCCAGTGCAGCAAGATCAATCTCGCCGTCTCCGGTGACCGCAATCGGGTGCACCCGGGCACCGGTGCGCTGTGCCACCATCTGCCAGGGCACGATGTTGGAATGATGCTCCAGCGCCGGCACCAGAACCCGGTCGCCGGGCCCCAGGTTTGACGCCGCCCAGCTGTTGGCCACGAGGTTGATGGCCTCTGTCGTGCCACGGGTCCAGATGACCTGTTCGACGCGAGGGCTGTTGATAAAGGCCGCGGCCTTGTGGCGCGCTTGTTCGAATCTCCGGGTGGCCTTGTCGGCCAGAAAATGGGCGCCGCGATGCACGTTCGAGTTGTAACCGGTGTAGTAATCGCAGATGGCGTCAATCACCGCCTTCGGCTTCTGTGAGGTGGCCGCGTTGTCCAGATACACAAGGGGATGACCATTGACCTGCTGGTCAAGAATCGGGAACTCCGCCCGTACCGCCTCGACATCGAAGGGGGTGGTTGCACTGGCCGGGCCGCTGTTCATTCGGGCCTCCCCGTCACCAGTGACTGCCGGCCAAACAGCGACGCGAGCTGCGGGCGCAGGAACTCAACCATCGCCTCGTCAGGCAGACGTTCCACCAGTTCATTGATGAACCCGAAGCTCAGCATGACCTCGGCTTGCCGGGTGCCGATCCCCCGGCTTTGCAGGTAGTTCATGGCCTGCTCGTCCAGCCGCGCCACGGTCGCTCCGTGGGCGCACTGCACATCGTCCGCGTAGATTTCCAGTTCAGGTTTGGTGTCTACCTGGGCGCGGGTACTTGTCAGCAGATTACGGTTGGACAGTTCAGCCACGGTCTTCTGGGCATTGGGATGAATATGAATGCGGCCATTGAAGACGGCCCGGGCCTCATCGGCGATGATGCCGCGGAATGTCTCTGTGGTGGTGCAGCGGGGCACCGCATGCTCGATGCAGGTGTGGTAGTCCACGTGCTGCTGGTGCCGTGGCAGGTAGACGCCGCTCAAGTCGCAATGGGCTCCTTCGCCGTGGTGATTGACCACCACATCCACCCGCTTCAAGGTGCTGCCCATGCCAAGGTGAAAACTGTTCAGAGTCGAGTCTCTGCCCAGGCTGGCGTGGACGCCACCAATGTGTACCGCCTGTTCCTGTTCCCGTTGCAGGCGGTAGTGTTGCAGTTTCGCGTTGGCCCCGAGGACCAGCTCGGTCACGCTGTTGGTGAACGCATTCTGGGGCAGATCATCACTGCAGAAGTGCTCGATGATCGTGGCCTCGCTACTGTCTTCCAGAACCACCAGCAAACGGGCAGACAGAGAAAACGGCTGGTCCTGGGCTGTGGTCAGGAAGACGCAGTGAACCGGTGTGTCGACCCGCGTGTTGCGTCTGACCCGGAGAAAGAGCCCGTCGGCTAACCAGGCGTCATTCAGGGCGGCAAACAGATGCTGCCGGCCGTCTACCACCTGCCCCAGTTTTGCTCTGATGGCCTCGGCCTGGCTCTCATTGGCCTCGGCAAAACGCACCATTTCAATGCCGTCGGGCAGGGCATCGCTGGACAGGTCCGGGTTGAAGCTGCCGTTCACAAAGACCAGCGTGGCGGCATCCAGCCCTTCGATGCTGAAGTGTTGCTTCAGGTTCGCAGGGGTGGGCGTAGCCGGGGCTGGCGGCTGCAGGTACGCGCCCCGCTCCAGTCTGGCGAGGCTGGTATATTTCCATGCCTCGGTCTTACGGGTCGGCATGGCTGAGGCTGCCCAGGTCTGCCGGCCAGCGGCCTGCAGATCATCCAGCCAATCGGGGTTGGCGGTCGGGGCTCGCTCAAGGGCAGATGCGATGAAGTCCGGCATCAGGCGACCTCTTCGTCAATCCAGCTGTAGCCCTTGTCTTCGAGTTCCAGGGCGAGGGACTTGTCCCCGGACTTCACGATGCGGCCCCCGGCCAGTACATGGACAAAATCCGGTTCGATATGGTTCAGCAACCTCTGGTAGTGGGTAATGAGCACCACTGACCGGTCCTCCCGGCGGAAGGCATTGACGCCGTCTGCCACCACTTTCAGGGCGTCGATGTCCAGACCGGAATCGGTTTCGTCCATGATGGCGAGTTTCGGCTCCAGCAGCAGCATCTGCATGAGTTCATTGCGTTTTTTCTCGCCGCCCGAGAAGCCCTCGTTCACGCCCCGCTTCAGGAAGTTGGGGTCAAGGTCCACCATCGCGGAGACCTCTCTGGCGCGCTTCATAAATGACACTGCATCCGGCGGCTCCTCACCGCGGTGGGCGGCGAGGGCATCGACCGCCGCTTTCAGAAACTCCATGTTGCTGACGCCGGGAATCTCGACCGGATACTGGAACGCCAGAAACAGTCCTTCACGGGCACGATCTTCTGTGGCGAGGGACAGCAGATCCTGGTTCAGAAAACGGACTTCGCCGCCGGTAACCTCATAGCCCGTGCGGCCGGCCAGCACATGGCTGAGCGTGCTCTTGCCGGAACCGTTAGTGCCCATGATGGCGTGGACTTCACCGGGTCCGATCTCAAGGTTGAGGCCCTTTAGTATTTCAGTATCGCCGGCGTTGGCGTACAGATCCCTGATCGATAACATGACTTCTCCTATGGCCGCGGGGCGTCTAGCCCACTGCGCCTTCGAGGCTGACTTCCAGCAGCTTGCCTGCCTCCACTGCAAATTCCATGGGTAGTTCCCGAAACACCTCTTTGCAGAACCCATTGACGATCATGGAGACGGCTTTTTCTGCATCCAGCCCGCGCTGCTGGCATAGAAACAGTTGCTCATCACTGACCTTGGAGGTGGTTGCCTCGTGTTCGATGACGGCGCTCGGGTTTTTGCTTTCGATGTATGGGAACGTGTGCGCGCCACATTGATCGCCGATCAGCAGCGAATCGCACTGGGTGTAGTTGCGGGCACCGGTGGCGCCCGGATTCATGCGCACCAGGCCGCGATAGGAATTGGAACCGTGGCCGGCAGAGATGCCCTTGGAGATGATGGTCGAACGGGTGTTCTTGCCCAGATGGATCATCTTGGTACCGGTATCTGCCTGCTGGTAGTTGTTGGACAAGGCCACCGAATAGAACTCACCCACGCTGTTGTCGCCCTTCAGCACACAGCTGGGATACTTCATGGTGATGGCTGAGCCCGTTTCTACCTGGGTCCAGGAAATCCTGGCATTGGTGTGGGCGACCCCGCGCTTGGTGACGAAATTGTAGATGCCCCCCTTGCCTTCGGAGTCCCCGGGGTACCAGTTCTGCACCGTGGAATACTTGATCTTCGCATTGTCCAGTGCCACCAGCTCCACCACGGCGGCATGCAACTGGTTTTCATCCCGCATGGGCGCCGTGCAGCCCTCCAGATAGCTGACCTCACTGCCTTCATCGGCAACGATCAGGGTGCGTTCGAACTGGCCGGTCTTGGCCTCGTTGATGCGGAAATAGGTGGATAGTTCCATCGGGCATTTCACACCCTTCGGGATGTACACAAAGGAGCCATCGCTGAACACCGCGCTGTTCAATGCGGCGTAGTAGTTGTCTTTTTGCGGCACTACGGACCCCAGATGGGCGCGGACGATCTCCGGGCATTCGTGCATCGCCTCGCTGATGGAACAGAAGATGACGCCGGCCTCCTTGAGCTTGTGGCGGAAGGTCGTGGCGACGGAGACAGAGTCAAACACCGCGTCCACGGCCACGCCGGACAGCATCTCCTGTTCGTGGAGCGGGATGCCGAGCTTATCGTAGGTGGACCGCAGTTCAGGGTCGATGTCGTCCAGGCTCTTCGGGCCGTCGGAGGAACTCTTTGGCGCCGAATAGTAGGAGATCGCGTCAAAATCAATATCCGGGTAGGTTACGTGAGCCCAGTGTGGTTCCACCATCTCCCGCCAGGAACGAAGGGCCTTCAGGCGCCATTCCAGCATCCATTCGGGTTCGTTCTTCTTGCCCGAAATAAAGGCGACGACGTCCTCATCTAGCCCTGGCGGCAGGGTGTCCGACACGATGTCGGTGATGAATCCGGCGGCGTATTCTTTCTTGATCAGTCTGTCGATCTGTTCCGACATGGTTTTCCTGTTCGGGTGCACGGGTCAGGCACCCGGTTTTCGGGTCACGGGATGGGCAATCTCGCAAACCTGACTAAAATAGTCAAGTATTCCGGGTGTGTTGTCGTTTCCAGGTGCAATGTGCGGTTTCCCGCGACATGCCCTGGCTTTGGTTGGTCAGGAGTCCGTGACTTGACAAGGAAGCAGTCCTTGCTAAAGTAAGGAAATGCCAAAGGTCACCAGCAAGCTTCAAATCACCCTGCCGAAGCGCATTGCTGAACAGCACGGGATTGTTCCGGGCGATGAGATTCATTTCGAGTCCACAGACAGCGCTATTCGGATTGTGTCGGCCAGGAGCGGCTCGCGCACACAGTTGAGCCAGGAAGAACGATTGCGGCTGTTCGATGAAGCAACGGCACGGGTCGAGCGGATGGCGCCACAACCTCCACCCACCGGCGGTGACAAACGGGACTGGACACGCGAGGACCTCTACAGCCGTGGCGAGCCTGATTGACACCAATATCCTGGTTTACCGGTTCGATGCCCGCTATCCGGACAAGCAGCGCGTCGCTCGTGACCTTCTGCGAGACGGCTTGATCAACGAATCGCTGGTGTTGCCCCATCAGGCTATCGTGGAGTTTGTGGCCGCAGTGACCCGAAGAAAAGCCGGTATCGAACCAATGCTGTCCCATGCCGATGCCCTGCTCGAGGCAGAATCGCTGCTGGCGATATTCCCGATCGTCTATCCGGACCGGGAAGTTCTGGTCACGGCATTGCGCGGGTTTTCTGCATATCGGTTGTCCTGGTTCGATGCACACCTGTGGGCGTATGCGGAGGTTCACGGTCTTGCGGAGATTGTGTCTGAGGATTTCGAACACGGCAGACACTACGGCCAGGTGCGAGTCGTCGACCCGTTCCTGATTGCATCGGGCCAGGTTCGGGAGTTGCCTGAACTTTACAGCGCTTGAGGCAGCGCTTGAGGCGGCACTTGAGCTGCGCCTGAATTCACAGCTGTCGGCGACATGGATTGACGAGCCTGCATTCCAAGGGGCTGGAATCCAAGTACACTGGTGACATGAAGCACGACTGCAGATCAAGGGTGTCTGTCCTGCTGATGCTGCTGGCGCTGGCCGCGAACGCATCAGCCGCAATGATCGGCCTTGGCGATCTGTTGCGGCTGTATGAGGCTGAGGGCATCCGTGTGGTTTACTCCACTGCAGTAGTGGATGAGGCGGCACCGGTGTCGCGCCCGGACCGTCTGACGCTACCGGCGTTGAGGACACTGTTGGCCGCCCACGGCCTGCAACTCCGGGATGTGGGCCGGCGCCGCTGGGTCATTACCCGAACCGAGCGATCAGCGAGTGCCGCGGTGCGGCAAACTGACCACAGGCCGGTTGAGTCTATCGTGGTCACGGCCAGTCGCTATGAACTGGAGGGTTCCAGCGCGGCCACTGCCCATGATCTGGACCAGACCAGGATGATCGATTCGCCGAGCTTTGCCGGTGACAGCCTGAGGGTGATCCACCGATTGCCTGGCGCGGCGACCCTGGGCGTTTCGACCCGGCCCAACATCAGGGGTGGGGAGGCCGATGAAGTGCTGGTCGTATTCGATGGTGTGGAACTGATCGAGCCGTTTCATCTGCGTGATTTTCAGTCGCTGTTTTCATCTTTTAACCCGCGCACAATCCAGCGCGTGGAGTACTTTACGGGCGGATTCCCGGCCCGGTATGGCAACAAGCTGAGCGGTGTGCTGGACATCGCTGCCGAGGATGCGTTTGAGGGCCCGGGCGGTGAACTGGGCATCAGCAACTTCTGGTCCAGTGCCCTTGTGTTCACGGAATCAGACGCCAGTCAGGCCGTGCTGTCGGCCCGCAGGGGCAACGTCGATCTTGCTCTGGATGTCGTCAACCCTCGTCTGGGCGCACCGCGATTTTATGACCTCTACGGCAGCCTGTCCCATCGCTTTGACGGTGGCGAGGGCAAGATCAGTGCGTTTTACTTCAATGATGATGTATTGCTGGAATCGGACGAAGAACGGGCGTCGAGCCGGGTGGACAATGGCTACCTGTGGGCTGACTGGCGCTTCGAAGCCCGGCCCGGCTACGAGACCCGGACACTGCTGAATTATGGGCGGGTGGTGAGCAAGCGTCTGGGAGAACGCTTTTCTGATCGCGCCGTGGGGCAGCTCAGTGATCAACGGGAGCTTGAAGTCATTGGCATCCGGCACACCCGGGAGCGCCCCTGGGGTGAGCATGTGGATTTGAGCCTGGGCGTATCGATGCGGCATCTGTCCCTGGACTACACCACACGCATCGATGTTGCGCGCAATACCGTCGCGGCCTTTCTGGGGCAGCCCTTGTGGATTGACGATGATCATCGGGGCTCAGTCGATGGCGTGTCCGCCAGCGGGTTTTTCACCGCGAGGATTGCCGCCGGGGCCCGGTCCACCGTGCAGGTCGGCATGCGAGTGGACAGGCAAACCTACGGCTACGCGGACACCCAGTGGAGCCCACGGCTTGCCATGGTGTATCGGCTGGCGCCTGCCTGGCGGCTCCGAATCAGCTATGGTCAGTTTCATCAGCCCCATGAGATCCAGGATCTTCGCACTGCCGACCGGGAGATCGAATATACCCGTGCCCAGCGCTCAGCACACTGGATTGGCGGCGTCGAACACCAGTTGAGCAGGGCTATCCAGGCCAGGGCAGAGGTCTTCTACAAGTCGATTCGACACCCGAGGCCCCGCTATCTGAACCTGTTTGATCCCTATCGGTTTACGCCGGAGGTCGAGCCGGACCGGATTGCGGTGCGGGCAGAGCGGGCATTCAGCAGCGGAGTCGAATTGTCCGTCTCCGGCATTCATGACCATGTCGAGTGGAACCTTAACTATACCCGGAGCCAGGTACGGGATTTCGAGAACGGTCGCTGGATTGACCGCCGCTGGGACCAGACCCACAGTGTCAATGGCCTCGTCAACTGGCAACACGGGCCCTGGCGAGTGGGTTTCGGTTTTGCCTGGCACACCGGTTGGCGGATGACGCGGATTCCGCTTGAACTGGCCGCCGCCGAGCCCTTCATCATCAGTCAGCATCGGAGCAATGCCCGCCTGGAAGCGTTTGGCACGGTCGATGCGCGGGTCAGCTATACGCTGCAGTGGCCGGAATCATCGTTACAGTGGTTCCTGGAGGTGACGAACCTTGCAAACCGCAGTAACAAGGGAGGCGTCGACTATGAGATCAGTCTTGAGGATGATGTCTACCGGCTCGATGAGGTAGACATCGAACCGGTGTTCCCCATCGTGCCCAACCTGGGGCTAGTGTGGCGTTTCTAGACTGGTTTCAAGGCTGATGACGATTCGACCCTGCCGCACGTCGGCGTTGAACCGGTCGGCCAGCATCACACTCTGCAGAGCGTCGAACACGTCATGAGTGTCAATGCCCACGATGAGGCGGTTTTCGTTCGCGACCTCAGCCGCCACCCGGGCGCTGGCGTACTCGATGCCGTATCCGGTTTCGTGGGAAACCCAGTCGAGGAAGTCGGTCAAGCGCATTCTGCCGGAAGGAAGCGCAGGTGCGTTGTGAGTGGTCCAGTTCCAGCGCCCGCCCCAGGGCTCGATGGTCGCTTCTGTCATCCCGTAGGCCGCGTCAAAGGACACCAGGCGGGCGTAGTCGGCTGCCTGCATGGTGACTTCCTGCGCATCGTGTAACACCTGCACGGCACCCTGCCGTACGGCGACAGACACATCGCTGGTGCCATCGGTGGTAATCAGATACTGGGTGCCCACGTGCCTGATGGTCACGTCACGGGCAATGACCACAAGTGGCGCCGCCGGGCCATCGCCCGGCTCCGCGTCGACGTACAGGGCGCCCCGGTGCAGCAGGATTGTGTGCTCGTCCCTGAACGTGACCCCGGTATGGGGGCCCAGACGAACGTCCACGTTCATCTGCAGCGGGGCGAGCGCCAGGCCGCCGTCTGCGGTGGCAATACGGTCGCCTGAACGAATCGTATTGCCCTTGCCAACCGGCACCTTCAGTTCATCGTGTATCCAGTGGGCCTGCCCCTGTTGACGGTCGACTCTGGCCACGTCGATTGGCGCTGGAGCGGGAGCAGTCGGCGTCAGATAGACGAGACCGAGGGCCACCAGGATACAGGCTGCGGCAGCGAAGCCAGCGGTGATCCGGCGGCGAGATCGTCTGGCGCGTACCGCGGCGAGTTCGGTAGTAAGGACGTTCTGCATCCGCGCCCGGACTTCTTCCGGCACCGGTGTGCGCGGTCCGGCGCCGCGCACCATGCGTGCGAGGCCTTGATCGTCTGAATCCGTCATGGGGCTTCCTGGTAGAGTTGATAGAACCCGGCAAATGCCTGCCTGAATGACTTGCGCGCCCGTGCGAGCTGGGATTGTACGGCTTCGCCGGACAGTTCCATGCGGTCTGCGATCTCCCGAATGCTGAGTCCTTCGATGTACTTCCACTCGAGAACATCACCATGACGGTGTGGCAACTGATCCAGCACCATGTGGATCAGTGAAATCAGTTCGCCGCGTTCAGCGCAGGCGGCGGGCGCCGCATCAACATCGTCAGCAAGGGCATTGATGATGGCGTTCACCTGATCTTCATCATCGAACAACGATACGACCCGGTCACGGGCCTGGTCCCGCATTCGATATCGGCCCAGTTCATGCCGACAGATCCGGGTCACCCAGGTCATCAGCGCGGCCTCACCTCGATAGGTCTCAATCCGTCTCGCTGCGATGATCAGGGTCTGCTGTACGACATCCTCGGCATCTGCCGCGTGGTGATCCAGTCTGACCAGGGCGAAGCGATACAGTCGCGGGAAGTACTCATCCATGAATTTCGCGATCGCGCGCTCGTCGCCGCGCAGCATTTGCCTCGCGAGCTGTCGGTCTTCCCGGTATGGGTGGCTGTCCTTGATGATCCTCACGCGTAGCCGCTGCCGGTCTTGTTGGGTCTGTGTACTGGTAGAGGCACTTTACGAGAAAAATCGGTCGCGTTGTCGAGTGCCCGCGTTTTTTTCACCAACGCGACCGATTTCCAGTGCAGCCTGCCTCTATCAGCCCAATCACCGGGAGAGGTATGCGATCAATGAAGAGTAAAAAACTGATGTGTCTGCCTGTTGGGCTGTGTCTTGGCCTGCTTTCGACGGCGTTCGTGCACGCCGCCGAGACCGGCTGTATCGCGAGTGCACAGTCCCTGTTTCTGGCCTGCGGTTTCAACGTTCGGGAGGGATATCTGAAAGGGCTTGCGGTCTGTAGCGACACCAACAGCCAGGCGAAGGCAGATGCCTGTGTTGCGGAGGTTCGCGGCGGGATGGCCGGGGAAAATGAACAATGTGATGAGGTCTTCGCGGCCCGCCGGGCACTCTGCGACAAGTTGGGTAATGCAGTCCATGACGTTGGTTTTGGGGAGGAATTTGCACACAACTTCGTGGACCCGCTCAAGATCGGCGTCACGGTAGACCCTAACCCCTGGTTCCCGCTGGTGCAGGGTAATCGATGGGTCTATGAGGCATCAGGGGTGGACGATGAGGGCGAGGAGGTGGACGAGACCATCGTGGTGAGTGTCACTGGCGATGTAAAGCTGATCGAAGGTATTCGCTGCCTGGTGGTGCGGGATGCCGTCTCCAGCGACGGTGAACTCGTAGAAGACACCGATGACTGGTTCGCTCAGGACCTGCAGGGCAACGTCTGGTACTGCGGAGAGATCTCGAAAAACTATGAACTGTTCGAAGGGGATGAGCCCGAGGTGGCGGAGCTTGTGGACATCGAAGGGTCCTGGAAAAGCGGCCGCGACGGTGCCGAGGCGGGCATGTTGCTGCCGTTCGCGCCAACGGCGGGTCAGGTCATTCGCCAGGAGGTGCTGTTTGCAGATGCCGAGGACGTGATCGAGATTGAGAGCCTGACGGGTTCAGAGTCCTCACCGGCAGCAAGTTGCACCGAAACCTGCCTCGTCACCCTCGACTACACGCCGCTGGAACCCGGAGTCTACGAGAACAAGTACTACCTGTCAGGCGTTGGGCTGATCGTGGAGACCAAAATCGACAGCGACGAGCGCCTGGAACTCATGGAGTTTACCCAGGCCGGGCAACCGTCCGGACAATCAGGAGTGAAGCAATGAATATCATGACAAGAACGATCTGTTGTGTCCTGTCGGTTGTGCTTGCCGGGTGCAGCGACAACGACTCACCAACCCCCATGAGATCGCCGCCGTCAGCAGTAGCCGCCGCCCCCATTACGCTGCATGGCTCGATCATTGATGGTGACGTTTCCGGCGGCACCATCTATGTATTCGCTGCAGAGGATGTGGTGGCAGCGCTCGAGGCCGCGTCTGCCAGCGAGGACCGCGGCGCCGCCCTGGCGGGTGCTGGGCCGATACGGACCCTGGCTCGGGGCGCCACTGACAATGGCGAATATCGAATTGAACTCAGTGAGGACCTTGCCGGAACGGCCGTGTTTCTTGAGTTTGATGGTGCCGGGGCCACTGACCTCACCTTCGGCGGCGTGCCATTTGACATGGAGTCCGTCGCGGTTCTGGGTGCTGCGGGCAGCGGCATGAGAGTCAATATCACGCCCTATACCTCGGTGATTGCTGCCCTGGTGAGGCGGATGCTGCCCATGGATGCAGCCGCCATCAGCGCGGCAATCCAGGATGCGACGGGAAGCGTTGTGGCCGCACTGGGTCAGGACGCGACCGGCACCATCCTGCCAGCGAATGCTGACCCGATTGCACTGGTGGACTTTGATCTGCTGGGCGAATCCGCCAGGGCCCTGGGGGTCAAAGTTCGCGGTGCGGCACTCGGCAGCGGGCTTGCCCCGTTTGAGGTGTTTGACGCGCTGGCGCTGGATTCTGCCGATGGTGTCATTGATGGTCAGGTCGATGGGGCCGCTGACGCAGGTGTCGTTCGGGTCGCGACCATACTCAATGCGGGCGGCCCGCTGGACGAGACTGTCGTCGCTGGTTCATGTGCGGTGACGGCGGACCTGCTGAGGCGTGCCTGTGAAGTAGACATCATGGATGATTTTCTTGAGGCAGTAGCGGCCTGCCAGGATGGCACCGGGGATGATCTGGAAGACTGTCTTGGGGAGGCAGGCGAGGAGCGGGATGAGGTTGAGAACGAGTGTGCCACGGTGTCCGCGGCACGAGTTGAGGTATGTTCCGACCTCGAAGACGCGGTTCACGAAGTTGAATTTGGCGAGGCGTTCGCTGCCAGGTTCGTTGATCCCAGGAACATCGGGGCCAGCGTGCAGCCGAACCCGTACCTGCCGCTCGTGCCCGGCAACGTCTGGGAGTACGAGTCAGAGTTTATTGACGAGGAAGACGGCGAGGAAGTCACCGAAACCATCATTGTCACCGTGACAGACGACGTCAAACTCATCGAGGGAATCGGCTGCCTGGTCATCAATGACCGGGTGTTCGAAGACGGCGAACTGATCGAAGACACTGACGACTGGCTCGCCCAGGATGTGGATGGCAATGTCTGGTATTGCGGCGAGATCGCGCGAAACTACGAGGTTTTTGAAGGCGATGAGCCGGAAGTACCCGAGTTGACCGATATCGACGGGTCCTGGAAAGCGGGCCGCGAGGATGCAAAGGCCGGTATCCTGATGCCCGCGAACCCGATCATCGGGAGCGTGCTGCGCACGGAGGTATTGTACGGCGAGGCAGAAGACGTGATCAGAGTCGTCAGTCTGTCTGGCGATGAGGAAACGGACGTTGCCTCCTGCGATGGCGAATGTCTGGTGATGGCAGATACGACGCCCCTCGAAGCGGACGCTTTCGAGCACAAGTTCTACAAGCCTGGCGTTGGCTTTCTGGTGGAGATCGATCTCGTCAGTGGTGCTCGCGCCGAACTCGTCAGCTTCGGGAGCGCAGGGGCAGGAGGCGATCAGGTGCTGGCAGACGCCAAGCTGCTGATCGAACACAATGCCACCGACGAGGACACCGGGTTTCAGGGGTTTGCCGATGGACCGCCCTGGGACCGGCTGACCATTGCCGATGACAGCGGCCCCATTGTTTCCGCGTGGGCCGGTGGCGGCCTGCTGGGCTTTGGCCTGACCGAGTTCTTCTTTGAGACATCGGAGCCCCCGAATGACGAGGTGCCCATCGACGATGTTCTGGCGCGGCTTGACGAGGGCGACTATGACTTCGAGGCAGACTTTGCAGCCGGTGGCAGCAGCCTGATCAGCGCCACCGTGACTCACGACATTCCGGCAGGGCCAGAGGGGTTGACGCCGCTGGACGAAGCGACCGGGGTAGACCCATTGAACACCGTCATCACCTGGGGCGAGGTCACCAGTGACATCGATGACGAGGAGATCGACATTGTTGGCTATCAGGTGATCCTGGAACAGGACGCGGCGCCCTATGATGTCGATGGGTTTGCCAAACCCGTGATGTCTGTCTATCTGTCGGCGGATGCAAGGTCCCTGACCATTACACCGGAATTCATGGTGGAGGATGCCTGCTACGAGTACGAAGTCCTGGCGATCGAAGCATCTGGAAATCAGACTCTGTCGGCCGCGTCGTTCGAGACGGGCGACGGCTGTGTCGAAATGGAAGAGCCTGACGACCCCGCCGGGCTGAAGGCGGCCAAGCTGCTCATTGAACACAATGCCACCGATGGGGATACCGGTTTTCAGGGATTTGCCGATGGTGAGCCGTGGTATGAACTGACCATCACCGACCCGAATGATGCCGATATTCTCACCGTCGAACCCGGGGGCGGCCTTGGTGATTTTGGCCTGACCGAGCTCTTCTTCGAAACCAGTGAACCACCCAATGCAGTCGTCTCCATTGCCGACGTGCTGGCTCGACTGCCACAAGGCAACTATACCTTCGCAGCCAGTATCGTTGACGGCGGAGCGTCCGAAATGACCGCGATCTTCACCCATGTCATCCCCGCAGGACCGGTACTGGTGTCGCCGGAACCCGAAGCGGAGGATGTTGACCCGGGCAACACGGTGCTCACCTGGGAACCGGTAACGATGGATCTGGATGGCGATGCCGTGACCATCGTCGGCTATCAGGTCATCGTCGTGGAGGAACATGATGAGGATGAGTTTCCGAGCGGCTTTGCCCAGCCGGAGCTAAGCGTCTATCTGCCCCCGACAGCCACCAGCTTCCGGGTCCCGGCGGAATTCATGCGCCCGGATACGGACTACGAGTGGGAGGTCCTCGCCATCGAGGCGAGCGGCAACCAGACCCTGTCCGGAGCCGAATTCTCAACCCCCGAAAATTAGGGTCAGAGTCGAATTTACAAATGTAAATTCGACTCTGACCCCATTTTCTCGACTCTGACCCCATTTTCTTCGAAAACTTTAGGGTCTCCATGCATCCGTTCGTCGTAACAGGGTTAAGCTATGGATAACCGTTTAGTGGACCTCTGATGTGAGCGATCCCAGGCAACCGAAACCGCTGAAAAAGGCAGAGATTGTTGACTTCTACGACCACGCGTCGCCGGATCTGCACCGCCTGCTCGCCCGGAAACTGGGCAATCCTGAGGAAGCCCAGGAGGTTGCGCACGACGCCTTCGAAAAGCTGCTGCGCCAGGCCGAACACGAAACCATCAGGGATCTGCGCCGCTTCTTCTTTACCATGGCGAACCGTATGGCGCTTGATGTACTGCGACGCCGTGAAGTGCAGGGCCGGTTCCTGCGCGCACAACCAGTTGATGACAACGACGACCTGCACACCGGGGATAATCCCGAGCGCATACTGATTGGCCGCGAACGGCTTGCTGCAGTGCAACGGGCACTGGCAGTCCTGCCCGGGAAAACGCGTCACATATTCCTTCTGCACCGTTTCGAAGGCCATACCTACGCAGAAATCTCTCGGCAGGTCGGGTTGTCGAAGAAGTCGGTAGAGTATCATATGAACCGGGCACTGATGGCCATCTCGATGGTTGCCGAAGCTTCGGAGGAAGGATTGCGCTATGAATGACGATATTAACGTCCAGGCCGTCAACTGGTTCACCAGGCTGCGCGCCTCCGATGTCACCAGTGCCGATGGTCACGAATTCAACCAGTGGCTCGCTGCGGACATCGAGCACGAACTGGCCTACGCCCGGATCGAACAGTTATGGCACGACGTCGGCGATCTGGAGTCCTGGGCGCGTGATGAGCTTAGCCAGCTGAATCAGGCGTCCGAAAACCGCACGCGGTCCCGCGCCGCCATGTGGGTCACGGGCCTGGCTACCGCAGCATCGCTGTTGCTGGCAGTCATCTGGTGGCAGGGCATATGGCCGGCTGATACCCCGGTGATGAGCATTACCACTGCCAAGACCGAGCAGCGCCAGCTCGCACTCGACGATGGTTCCCGGCTGCACGTCAACACCGCCTCCGACCTGGAGGTCCGCTATACCCCGAGCGTTCGCGAGGTGATCGTCAAGCGAGGCGAGAGTGTATTCGACGTTGATCATGATGCCAGGCGACCGTTTGTGGTACGCGCCGGTGTGCACAGCGTGATTGCTGTCGGCACCCGTTTCGCGGTGCGTCGCGGGAACGATGGCGACTGGGCCGTCACCGTGATTGAGGGGCGTGTAGCCGTGGTGCCCGGCACCCCGGACGACTATACCGCGATCCTCTCCCAGAACGCGCCCGAGGTCCTGCAGGATGGGGTGCTTCTCAATGCCAACGAACAGATAGAGATCGACTCGTCCGGCCGGATCAAAGCGGAACAGCAGACCGATGCCGATGCCGCGACGGCCTGGCAGCAGGGCATGCTGAAGTTTCACAACACGCCGCTGCGCGTGGCGGTCAGGGAAATCTCTCGCTATACCCACAACGAAGTGCAGGTGGCCGAGGGGGTGCCTGACTATCCAGTCACCGCGATCATCCATATTCGTAACCGCGATTCCATGGTGAGCCTGTTGGGTGAAGTCGTGCCGGTGATGCCGTTGAACAACGAGGCGGGCATCACCATCCTCTATGAAGACCACTCGCCCTAGCCCGCATTATTCATGTATAGCGTCATGGATCAGCATTGTGTCGCATTTGGGACCGATTTCAATTCTCTTTGTTCACAGGCATGGTCTTTTAGGATCCAGGAAACGGTTATACGCCACTTTGGCATCGTCAGTCATGTTTGTTTGACGTTCATCTCAGTTGGCGGGCGAGAGGGTGCCTCGGTCGACGCCGATGTGCGAGAGATGTGGAGCTAAGGCATGGTCAGGTCGGGAACGCGCCCACCGATCGCGCGATGTGACGCCAGTCGTCGATGTAAGGCATCGAGGTTGGTAAGTGCATAACGATTCGTCGCACTGAAGACTCGACCCAGGCGCCGAGCTTGATGAGATGTAATCTCAGGGTCGTCACCTGGGCCCGAGCGTGACCGGTGTGGCGGGCGTGCAGGCGCAGTTCCTGGAACAGCACGTAAGCAGCGGCAGTGAGCAGTACACGCAGTTGATTGGCCAGGAAGCTGGTGCAACTGGTGCGGTCGATCTGTAGTCCGTCCTTCAGTTCCTTGATTCGATTCTCGGCATCGCCGCGTGCGCAATAGATCTTCTCGTAGATATGCTGCGGCGAACCCTTGACGTTGGTGATGACGAAGCGGGGATTCTCTTTCGGCTTGCGGCCTTCGTGATAGGTGATCTGGCCCTTGATAATGACGCGTCGTTCATGCGGCCAACTGCTTGCAGCGTAACGCGCTTCGTCGTAGCAAATCGATTCAATGTCGTTATCTGCATCGGCCCGAATGACATCCATCGCCGGTTCCGCCAACTGGAGCAAAACGCTGTTCTTCCCCATGCCTACTACATACTCCAGACCTTGCGCCTCGAAGAACGCATACAGCTCTGGCCCGGTAAAGCCTGAGTCCAAACGGATGCGGATGCGTGCGCGCGGAAACGACTTGCGCAGGCGCGGCAACAGCCGCTTCAACATCCCAAGACAACCCAACTTGGCTGACGCATTGCCGGGGCGTAACAGGTAACAGAACAAATACTGTTCGGGTTCTTCGTCGAACGTCAAAAAGCCGGCCAGCGGCAGGTAACAGTTACAGTCGTAAAACCGGTTGAACAACGACAACTGCTGACTACCGTGGGCAGGATCCTCGGTCGGGTCCAGGTCAATAGTGATCAGTTTGGCTTTCTTCTTGCGACGCTTGTGCCGGTTGATCACAGTCTCCGCCAGGCCCTCTGCCATGCGTAGCACATCAGCCCGCCGCACACCATTTTCGAATCGCGACAGCGTCGGCTGCGACGCCAGTGTCTCGCCATCAATCACATCGCGGCCAGTCAGCAACTTGAACACCGGGTCGTTCCCCAGTCGGGCAGCATCGTTGGCGTCCTCATAACCGCAGGCGATGCCGAACAGGCGTTGTCGAAACAGCTCTGGCAGCGAATGTAGTACCTTGGACTGTTGTCGCGTATCCGACAAACACGCGGCCAGTGTCTCGCTCAGCTTGATCCGATCATCCAGTGACTTGAGCAGCACCGCACCACCGTCAGAGCTGGCATGTTCCTGGTCGAACTGCACCACAACATTCTTCTTGTCCAACTCCTTGAACAAGACACCCTGTTTAATGGTATTGTTTGCCATGCAAAAGCCTTTTTCGTGTTTAAGTATTTGTTCGCAAACATTATTTTCTCACGATTGAGGCTTTTGTTTTATCTATTCATGAATTTTCCGGGTTAGAGCTTTAGTAGGTGTCCTGAAGTT
>JAQBUI010000116.1 GCA_027624035.1 Pseudomonadota bacterium
ATAGCTCAGTTGGTAGAGCAGTTGCTTCGTAAGTAATTGGTCGGTGGTTCGAGTCCACTTTCCGGCACCATTCCTGAATTCATTGTCTTTGAACCCCCTAATCGACTGAAAATGAACGTTTTTTCGTCAATTTCGGGCTCTACCCACGCCTCTACCCACTTAACGGGGGATAGGGCTATTCATAAAACCCCTAAACTCGATTGATAATGCCATCCCAACCGCAGTGGGTTAAGGCCCTCAATCCGACCTTTGTCCCGCTGTCCCGTTCCTGCAACCTCCTGGCCCCACTCGCCGGCTTCGACGTGCCGGGACTTGCAAGGAACACTTTTCTGCGGCCGTCTGACCCCGTAAGCTGATGCACAATGTTGGGTTTATATGGCTCATGTTTGTGGGGCAATGACACGAGCATTTTGGAGTGCCAGGCCGGGCTATCAGAGTCGGGAAAGGGAAAGACAACGATGATTGATGAGACTTGCAACAACGGGGTCAGGGTGGCGTTGTCGATCTGTTGGCTGACAGGAGTCTTATTCGCCAGTGATGTTCGTACAGAACCCACGGATACCGCCGCTGACACCCCGGAAGTCATGGAAGAGATTGTCGTTCAGGATCGGCGGATCAAGATCAGGATGTCACCGGTTGAAATGGGACGTATCCGGGATGAAAACGGGGAGGGCGGGCGCCTGTATCGCCAGGGGCGGTACAAAGAGGCCTTTCCGCTGCTGCTCACCGCCGCCAGGCATGGTTTCAAGGTCGCCCAGGCGAGAGTGTCGTATCTGTATCAGCAGGGACTCGGAGTTCCCCGCAATGCGGAAGCGGCCATCGGCTGGCTGGGTGTGGCGGCATCCAGCGACACGTCTCCACAGATTCGCAACTACTACAAGCGGTTCATGGCAAAGCTGCCGGAAACGCATCGGGCCGCGGCACTCGCCGTGATTGACGCCTATGTGGAAAAATATGGCGATACCCAGGTGGGCGTGTTCTGCGACAACGAACGCATCGCGGGCAAACATGTCTCGGCGCTAAAATGTGACTTCAGGGATGAATGGGAACGAGATGGGCTGGAGTCCGCGGCGGTCGATGGCGCCATTGCACTCAGCCGGGGTCAGCCGGTGAACGACGGTGAAGACGAACAGGCCTTTCAGAAGAGCCAGGCCCCATTGGCCCGTGACACGTCCGAGGGGTCGAGTGAGGGCCAGACCAGTGAGTAAGGTCACGTTGCCCTGCAGGACGGTCACTGGGACGAGTGGCGCGCCCACCGGGACATCCCGGTTGATTCGACTGACGGCTCCTGTGTTAGCATCAATCCACCAGGTGTGACCCGGTTGACTTCATGAACCCAAGTGCGATGACTTTTGAATGTCTGGACGGTGTCATTCACCTTTCGATCATTGGTGAGATCTCGCCACTGAAGTTGATCAGCCTTGCGGCTGAAGTGAAGCTCGTCTGTGAACGGCACGACACCCGCAAGATCATTCTCAAGCGCCATGAAGCGCCTCATTCTGCGTTGAGGGCATTCGAACACGTCGAGGCATTACGGTCGCTGGATCCCCCGAAGGACGTCATGATGGCGTTCCTCGCCCAGTCCCCGGCGGATGTCAAAACCATGGACCTGCTGGTCGCCATCATTGATCAGGCGCAGCTCTTTTGTACGAAACGATTCACGGATGAACAGGAGGCATTGACGTGGCTGGATGAAGGATCCGATGCGCGAGCCGAGAAAGCTTTCATGGACGTGCACTGATGCGGGGTGCCAGCGTGCGCACTTTCTTGCACGACGATGGCAAGCCTGAGACGGGCACCCTCAGGGCTGCGCAATGAGAGACGTTGAGATCTCTAAAGAGCCGGTGGCACTGTTCAAGATCCTGAAGTTTGAAGGTATGGTCGGAAGTGGAGGAGAGGCCAAAGCGGTCATTGACGATGGCGAGGTCATGGTCAATGGTGTCGTGGAGACGCGCAGGCGGTGCAAGATTGTCTCAGGTGACATCATTGACTTCCGGAATGAACAGCTAAGGATCGTGACCGGACGGCAAGGTGGCAACCAGCGGCTGATGCCGGCTGCCAGAGGGTCATCGCATCCTACTCATCCTCGCCCTGAAAGTCCTGGACTGCCTTGTTGAACGCAGCGGCAAGGGTTTGCATGTACGTCACGATTGAGTCGTGTATCTGAATGAGCTTGCGGTATTTGTCTTCATCATCGAGCAGTTGCTGTGGTTTCTGGCCATCTACCAGGGTCGTGCTCTCAATGGACTTCTCAATCCGGTCAATTTCTTCTGACAGGCATTCGAGAAAAGCCTGCCCCTGGGAGACGAAGGTCTGAACCATGTCCTTGGCGGCCATCATCTCCTCTTTTGAAGCGGTGGCACCGTCTGGTACCGGGCCCGCCCTGGCAGGGAGCTGACACCTGGGGGAATCAGCACCCTGGGTGTTCGTTGATGCCATGGCGACCTGGCCCAGACTCAACCACACCGGCACAATCACCAGCAACCTGATAATGGTGCGAAACATTTCCTGCCTCCTTCCAGCAACCCTGCATGGTGCGGCAGGGTAACAAATTGGGGGGCAGTCGCACCCCGTTGCCGGAACCGGCTCACATCAGCGGATGCAGTAGCACACTTTTGACTGATAGTTCTGCGTCTCCTGGGCACACTGGTTGCCGTCGCTGGATGGCTCTCCGAGATAGGCATTGCCTTTCCACTCGCGAATGATGCGGCCCGCGCCATAGCACCAGCGGATCAGGTTCGCTTTTTCGGTCGCATTGGGTAATCGCTGACCACGAGCATCCAGATTGCCGGAGTATCTGCCCCAGCGGGTGAGGCTCTCGTTGATCCCTTTTGGAAACGCGCTGTATGAGCGCTCCAGATAGGGACACCCCAGGGAACCGTCTGGATTACTTCTGACAGGATGGCCGATGTCCGTCACCACCATGAGGGCCTCGCAACTCGCGGTGCTGTCGAGCCTCGTCTGGGTTTCCAAAAGGCCCTCGACCGGTTTGAGAATTTGAGGCTTTTCCGGTCCAGCAGGGTAGGGATCGGACGTTTCACTCACTGCATTGGTCGATGCGAGACCGAGCAACATGCAAAAGGCGATGGCTGTCTTGAAATTCACTGCAGTATCTCCTCGGGATGAATGACTAATCTACTGCGCCGTATATTCGGTGACCATTGAGTGAGGCCTTTGTCAGGCCCCTTCCGGGATGCTCCTGCGGGAACGGTCCGTCCCATGGGCAAGGTCGGGATCCTCGACTGTTGTTCTGGCCATGGGATCGTAGTGGCAAGCGATCAGGTTCCGAGCGCTCGGAGTGTCCACGTTGCCCGTGACCTGGGCCGCGCCGTTGCCGAAACAGCGGCGCATTTCTCGAAATGATGCGTCCATGATGCCGACTTTCATTGTTGCAGTGCAACCCAAAGCAGACGGGAAGAGAGTCACCGAAACTGCCGGGTACGGCCTGCACTGGTGGCGGGTTTGACGCCCGTCGGCCAAGCCCTGCGCTTGCAGCGACATGGTCCTGTAGGCAAGCTGGGGTTACAGTAGGGCAGGTGACCAACAGGAAGGGACGACGCGGGTGAAAGCGGCCGCAGAGCAGTACCCCAGACGACATGATTCGAATCACTTGGGACGGCCATGGGCTGCCAGCGGCACCCCTCGACGGGCCAGCACATGCCTTCCCTGGAAAAATGCCGTCCCGGTCGATGCGGGCGTCGCCCTGGGCACCCGGGCGCGCCGGTGCGGGGCGATGCTGTCTGACTCTGCGGCAACAACTTTCATGGAAGCTCTGGCGGAACGCTGCGGCGTTCGGAAAGCTTCCCGGCTCGACTACGGGGTGCCCAACACGGGCACGCTCAAGGCTTTCATGGAAGTTCTGGCGGAACGCTGCGGCGTTCAGAGAACGTCTCGGCTCGACTACCGCGTGTCCAATACAGGCACGCTCAGAGCTGCTAGCTGCAGGTAATTGAATGGACCCGATATCACATCGCAAGCGCGTTCTATATTTTCCCCAGTGGATTGATTTTGACGTGGAGCAGGGCATTGTCGAATACGCTCGAAGGGCCCGTTGGGCGCTGACCAGCGTGACCGATCATGGTGGCGACCTTCGCCAGGCGCTGCGGTCGGGCTCGGTCCGGGACGGGATCATCACTCTGATCAAGCAGTCCGATTCCGATATTGCCCGATATGTGGAGACCAGTGGTCTCCCCACCGTGGACCTTGCCGATACGGTCCTTGAACTCGACCTCGCAAGAGTGCTGCTGGATGATGGTGGAATCGGCCGAATGGGTGCCGACCACCTGATGAACCAGGGCTTCGACCACCTGGCCTTTTTTCGAGCATTGAATTCCGGACAGACCGCTGCCCGAGCTGCTGCGTTTGATGAGCAAGTACTGCGTCGAGGCAGAACGTTACACCGGCTGGACCTCGTCGCAGCTGGCGTCAGCGTGATGGACCCTGAAGGTGATGCGGCGCGCGTTCCATGGCTTGCAGCAGAACTGGCGCGGCTTCCCAAACCGCTCGGGCTGATGGTGCAGTACGATACCCTGTACTGGCTGGTGGTGGAGGTGTGTGCGTTTGCCGGGCTCAGGATCCCGGATGACGTGGCGGTCGTGGCGGTCGGCAACAAGGAATCGGTGTGTGAGCTTTCCGAGCCGACACTGACGAGCGTCGAACATAATCAGAGGCTACAGGGTTTTCTGGCAGCAGAAGTTCTGGACCAGTTGATGAATGGTGGCGTGCGGCCGCATCGTCCGATCCGTGTGCCGCCCCTTCATGTAGTGGTTCGTGAAAGTACCGACGTCTTCGCGGTGCATGACCATACCGTGCGATCTGCCCTGCTATTCCTGCGGGACCACTTTCGCGACGCCACCATCGGCGTTGAGGATGTGGTAAAAGCGTGTGGTACTTCCCGGAGGCGTCTGTATTCTGCGTTTGAGGCCCATTGGGGCCGGCCCATTGCAGAGACTCTCGCCGAATTCCGGATTGCAGAGGCCAGGCGTCTGCTCGCCACCACCACTGACAAGCAGTATGCGGTGGCCATGCAATCTGGCTTCGCCAGTCAGACTCATATGTCCAGAGCCTTTTCAAGGCGGCTCGGAATGAGCCCGGGGGCCTTCAGGGCCAGCGCGAGTCCCACGACGAAACGGCTTGAAGACCTCGGTTAGCAGTATCGGATGTCGTGTCCTTGCTCTGGACCATTTCCGGGACAGCTGCGCCGCAGGTCATACAAGTGCGGTCTGCAAGGAAGGATTGACCGCAGTACACGGGCATGCGTATCCTGCCGCACCTTGGTACCTTCCCTTGGCAGGTTGAATCATGCAGTTCGGACACATGAAGCTGGTTACTCGTGCCTTCCTGCTGCTCGTCGGTCTGTGCGGCGCCGTTCAAGCGGTGTCCGGGTCCCCACCTGCCGGCAACGAGACGACTCGTAACGTATGGGGTGAGATCGTTGAAAAACCCCGCTATGGCGGTACCGTGACGTTGGCGATCACCGTTGACTATCAGCATACCGACCCCTGGTTCAACTGGAATGGAACCTATACCGCATCGCCGGTTCTGGAAAAGCTGGGCATTGGAGACTGGTCTATTCCCCGGTCGAGGTATGCCTTCAATTCGGGATTTGTCCCCATCGATGTGATCAAGCCCCACCTTGCCGAGAGCTGGGAAATGCCTGACCCGAAGACGATCATTTTCAGGATTCGCAAGGGCATTCACTGGCAGGACAAATCCCCCGTCAATGGACGTGAATTCGACGCCTACGATGTGGCGATGTCCCTGCGGCGGGTCATGGGCACCGGGGAGTTTGAAGCCCTTGGTCCAAGCCCCTATGCCCACATGGTCAAGTCAGCAATGCTGGAATCCGCGGAGGCGACCGACAAATGGACTGTGGTGGTCAAGGTCAGGCAGCCTTCCCTGCTGTCGCTGTCAGCGATCTACTGGCAATCATGGGAAGGGGCATGGATTGCTCCCAGAGAAGTGATCCAGCAGTATGGTGATCATCGCGATTGGCGCCATCTGGTCGGAACGGGTCCGTTCATTCTGACTGATCATGTTGAAGGCACATCGTGGACGTACCGGAGAAACCCGGACTACTGGTACAAGGACGAGCGCTTTCCTGGTATGGAACTGCCGTTCATTGATGAGCTTCGGGTGGTGGTCATTCCTGACCGCGCCTCACAGATTGCAGCATTGCGGTCAGGCAAGATTGACGTTCTGACCGGGCTGACGATCGAAGAAGCCCGCGCCATCAAGCGGAGTAATCCCGAGATTCTGATTCACTACTCTCCTGGTGGTGGTGTCAACCGGGACAGCACCATGCAGGTATCGAGGCCTCCTTTCAACGACCTGCGTGTTCGCAAAGCCATGCAGAAGGCCATCAACCTCAAGGAGATCGCCAGATACTATTATTTTGGTCAGGCGACTTCGGAACCCTACGGGCTGGGTGGCCCCACGGTGGTTGAGCAGGGGTTTGATGCAGGGCCCCATGACTGGCCGGAAGAAGTTCGTGAGGGTTACCGGTATGACCCTCGGGCCGCCCGCCAGCTATTGACCGAAGCTGGCTATCCGGACGGTTTCAAATTTACCTATGACGCGATTCCGGGGGCGGACATTGACCTGATGCAGCTCTACAAGCACTACTGGGCTCAGATCGGTGTCGAGGCCGAGATCAATGTCCTCAGCAGCGCTGCTGCCGGCTACAACCAGGCGTACAAAGGCGACTTCGACATGACCGTGATTGGTATGCGTGCCAACAACTATACTCCGCTTGGCCGGCTGCGCAGCTTCATGAGTGGCGAGACGGAGAACTTTGGTCAGTGGAGCGACCCCGAATATGACCGGCTGGCCGAGATCGCCTACGCCGCCACCGACATGGATGACTTCAATGCGGCGGTCGGAAGGGCCAGTACCTACTATGCCAGCCAGCATATTACGCTCGCCAATGCCTACCCTGATTCGATCGTCGCGGTTCAGCCCTGGATCAAGGGCGGCTACTGGGGTCAGATCGCAACCGGGGGTGGGGGCATGATCTTTACCATCTGGTCGCGTTTCTGGGTGGATCAGACCATGAAGGAGTGACGACTCCTGTGGCGAGCTCTGGCGGTTGCGTGGCGGCGCATCAGCCTCAGGTTTCTACAGCAACCGGTAAAGTAGCGGGTATAGGGCTGAACAAGCGGGCCGCGGAACGAGTGGCCCTGACAGGAATGAACAAGAAGGAATAAAGCAGGCACATGGGAAGCTACCTGGCACGAAGACTTCTTTATATGGTTCCCACCTTGCTGGTGGTTTCCATCATCATCTTCTCTCTGGTGCGCATGGTACCAGGCGACATCATCGACCAGATGGTGTCGGAGATGGCAGCGCAGCCAGGCGCCGGAGGCGACATAGACCGTGCCGCCATCGAACGTCGGCTGGGGCTCGACGTACCCGTTTACATCCAGTATGGACGCTGGTTGGGGGGCGTACTCCAGGGGGACCTCGGCGAATCGTTCAAGGGCTTTGGAACAGTGGGCGAGAAGATTGTCAGCCGCCTGCCGGTAACCCTCGAACTCGGCATTCTCTCTATTGTCATCGGCCTGCTGATCGCACTGCCGATGGGGGTCTATTCTGCCGTGCGGCAGAACTCGATTGGTGATTACGCAGGGCGGACGACGGCGATCGCATTCATGTCGGTTCCCAATTTCTGGGTGGGCACCATGGTCATGATCTATCCCGCGGTACTGTTCCGGTGGTCACCGCCGATGGAAGTCATTCCGCTGTTCGAGGACCCCATCGGGAATCTCGGCATGTTCATCATTCCGTCGCTGATTCTGGGGATGGCGCTCGCGGGCAGCACCATGCGGATCACCAGAACCATGATGCTGGAGGTCTTGCGTCAGGACTATATTCGAACCGCCTGGTCCAAGGGGCTTCGCGAGAAGGTCGTGGTATTTCGGCATGCCACCAGAAATGCAATGATCCCGGTGGTGACCTGGGTCGGCTTTCAGATCCCGCTGCTGGTCGGTGGTGCGGTCGTCACCGAAACCATCTTCGGGCTGCCGGGAACCGGCCGACTGCTGGTCGATGCCCTGGGGGATCGGGACTATCCGGTGGTCATGGGGATCACCCTGATCGTTGCGGTGTTTGTGGTTTTTGTGAATCTGCTGGTGGACCTGACCTATGCCTGGCTGGACCCGCGGGTCCGGCACGAGTAGGGGGCCGATATGTCTGAAACCATCGCATCGGTCGGGTCGCTGCCTCGCAGGCGAACCCACCCGGCAATCAGGTTCGCGACCCGGCTGTTTCGGGAACAGCCCCTGGGAACGGTCGCGGCAGCAATTGTGCTGGCATTCATAGTGGTCGCGGTCCTTGCCGACGTGATTGCGCCCTATGACTACCGGGTCCCGGATCTGCCAAGTCGTCTTGAGGGCCCTACGCTGGAACACCCGTTAGGCGCGGATCAACTCGGTCGTGATGTCTTGAGTCGAATCATTCAGGGTGCAAAGGTGTCGATGATCGTCGGGTTTGCGGCGGCCTTCATCAACGTCGTGGTGGCCATCATCATCGGCTCCATCAGTGGATATTTCGGTGGCAGGGTCGATATGGTGGTTCAGCGCTTCGTGGATGGCTGGATGGCGATTCCCGGGCTGCTGATTCTGTTGGTGGTGATGTCGTTTCTTGGCAGGGGAATGACCAATATCATTGTCGTGCTGGGGATCGCAGGTGGTATTGGCGGCTCCCGCCTGGCGCGCAGTGCCGTGATCGCCATCAAGGACAGCCTCTATCTGACGGCGGCCAGAACCATAGGTGTACCGCTACATCGGATCATGACCCATCACGTGCTGCCCAACATCATGGCGCCGATGATCATTCTGTTCAGCGCCAGCGTCGGGGGCAACATCCTGTCGGAAGCGACCCTCAGTTTTCTTGGTTTCGGGCTGCCGCCGGATGTGCCCAGCTGGGGAGGCATGTTGAGTGGCGAGGGCAGAAAGTACATGGAGATTGCTCCGCACCTGGCGTTATGGCCCGGGCTGGCGCTAACGATTGTTGTATGGGGAACCAACATGTTTGGTGACTCACTGCGGGATCTGCTGGATCCCAGAATGCGTGGCGGCGGCGGAGGCTACCTGTGAGCTCAGACAACGACAAGCTGCTGGAAGTCAAAGGGCTCAAGACGCATTTTTTTACTGATGAAGGCGTGGTGAAAGCCGTTGACGGGATTTCCTTTGATCTGGGCAAGGGTGAGGTCCTGGGCCTCGTTGGCGAGAGTGGCTCTGGCAAAAGCGTCAGCGCCCTGTCAATGCTGCGACTGATCCCGAATCCGCCAGGCAGAATTGTCGCGGGAGAGATTCACTTCAATGGCCGTGATCTGCTGCGAATCAGCGAGGATGAAATGCGCCATATCCGGGGCAATGAGATTGCGATGATCTTTCAGGAGCCCATGACCTCGCTGAACCCGGTGCTGACCGTGGGCCGTCAAGTGGCCGAACCGCTGGAGGTGCATCAGAATGCTACCCGGTCCGAGGCACTCACGAGGGCGGTCGAACTCCTGGATCAGGTGCACATTGCAGATGCCGGGATGCGGGTGCATGCCTATCCACATCAGTTCAGCGGCGGGATGCGCCAGCGGGCGATGATTGCCATGGGGATGGGCTGTGATCCGCTGCTGATGATCGCCGATGAACCGACGACCGCACTGGATGTCACGGTGCAGACGCAATTGCTGGATCTGCTGCAGGAACTGACCCGCACCACCGGCATGTCGCTGATCATCATCACACACAATCTGGGCGTTGTGGCTCGGTATGCAGACCGGGTCAATGTCATGTATGCCGGGCGTATTGTGGAATCGGGCCCCGCCGATGATATCTACGAGGACCCGAGGCATCCCTACACCATCGGGTTGATGGCCTCAGTTCCCCAGCTCGATCAGGATGTCCGACAAAGGCTGGTCCCCATTGAGGGCCAGCCGCCTGATCTCTCTGACTTGCCTGGTGGCTGTTCATTCCATCCACGTTGCCCGTACGCCACCGACCAGTGTCGTGGTGAGGCGCCAGAGCTTCGTGCTGACGATGGCAATGATGCGCACGCCTGGGCGTGCTGGATCGATGTCAGGCATTGAGGCGGCGGACAAGGACATGACCATGGATGCAGATCAGGCAGAAGTAGCAAGGGTGGAACAACGCGAGCCCCGGGTGCTGGTTGAGGTTCAGGACCTGAAGGTTCACTTTCCTGTAACCAGAGGCGTCGTCTTCAAGCGCCACGTGGGTGACATCAAGGCAGTCGATGGCGTCAGCTTTACGATCAATCGGGGCGAGACCCTGGGCCTGGTCGGCGAATCAGGTAGTGGCAAGACGACCACCGGTCAGGCGATTCTGCAGATCGTTCCGCCCACGTCTGGTCGGGTGTTGTTCGAGGGCAATGACATTACCAGCCTCAAGGGACGTGCCCAGCGGGACATGCGGCGTGATATGCAGATGATCTTTCAGGACCCGTTCAGTTCGCTGAACCCCCGCATGAAGATCGGCAACATCGTGGGTGAACCACTTGTGGTGCATGGACTGGTCAAGAACCGGGCCGAGTATGACGACAAGGTGGATGAACTGCTGACCATGGTGGGTCTGGCGCCGGCGATGGCAGACCGTTACGCCCATGAGTTCAGTGGCGGCCAGCGTCAGCGCATCGGCATTGCAAGAGCACTGGCGCTTAAACCCAGGTTCATTGTCTGCGATGAACCCGTGTCCGCTCTGGATGTCTCGATTCAGGCCCAGATCATCAACCTGATCGAGGACCTTCAGGATGAGTTCGGCCTGACCTATCTCTTCATTGCCCATGACCTGTCCGTCGTCAGGCATATCAGCACCCGCATCGCGGTGATGTATCTGGGTAAGATCGTGGAACTGGCGGATCGCGTGAGTATCTATCGGACCCCGCGTCATCCCTATACCAGAGCCCTGCTGTCCGCCGTCCCCATTCCCAATCCCCGGGCCGAACGCCAGCGGGATCACAGTAACGTCAAGGGCGAGATTCCCAGCCCGCTGAATCCCCCGACTGGCTGTCATTTCCATCCCCGTTGTCCCGACGCGATGCCCATCTGCCGTGAACAGGCCCCTGAATTCCGGGCGATTGAAGTAGGTCACTATACGAGTTGTCATCTTTACGATTGAGGCGGATTAATTTGATGGCAGGATGGCGACCTTTGCACATACAAGCAATCGGAATGCACATATAGTCATATATTTGCGACGTTGATGTACTAGACTTGGGAAGCCCGGTTAGTGCTCTATGAGAAGCCGCCGGGGACACAGACCCAT
>JAQBUI010000117.1 GCA_027624035.1 Pseudomonadota bacterium
TGAGAACAAGGCGGAGGCGCCGGCAGAAAATCGCGAAAACGCTTCAATTTCGCGATGTTTCGAGGACGACTCCAACGCAGCTATCGCGGAAAAAGACTTTAATCAGAGGTTCCCGAAATCACAGAACAGCGAATAGAGAAGGTGCTTCAGGCGGGCGCGAGTTCACTTGACGCCAGCAACCGCTTGCACGCCGAAATATAGTCGTCATCTGCAATCCAGTTTCGCGGCTTGTTGCTGAGGCTGTTTTGTCCTTCCCGGGGCGCCAGGAACTCAGGGTTAAACGGCACCAGCTTGCCTGTCAATTCACAGCGATCGTCATCGAGGACCACGTCAGACATTGGAATAAAAACTTTCATCGGTTGATCAAATTCCAGTGGCACTTTCTTGGATACTCAGTTAACCCTCAAATGTCAAAAGTTGAAGTGAGGGATAATGAAAGTCTCCTGAACAAGTGTGGAGAAACAATGAATCAAAGGGTTTTTTCGTTACAGGAGGATTTGAGTGAGACTTTTTCGCGGCTGGCTGTCATATTAATGACTGTTGGCCTCACATTCGGAACACTATGGCAAAACGCATCGTCATCGTCGAAGACGACCCGGACCAGCGCGACAACTACGTCGACGCGATTGTCAAAAAGGGATATGAGGTGACTGCTTACAGCAGCCGGAGAGAAGCCCTTGCTGGCTTCGAAAGGGATTTACCAGACCTCGCCATCCTGGACATCATTCTCGGCAACGAAGTGGACGCAGGCTTTGAACTGTGTCGCGAGTTACTGTCACGATCACCCACCCTGCCAGTTATCTTCCTGACCGAGCGCATCGCAGAGATCGACAAGATCAGTGGCTTGCGCCTTGGCGCCTGGGATTACCTGCCAAAGCCCATCTCCCTTGACTACCTCGCAGAGCGCATCAGTTCACTGCTGCGGATCAATGAAGCCAGGGTTCAGTCCAGTGGCGGTTCCGCATCGGCGAAGATGGTGGGTGATCTTTCAATTGACCAGGAGGCCCTGCTGGTGTCCTGGCAGGGACATGCGATCAATCTGTCGGGAACAGAATTCCGCATGCTAGCCAAACTGGTGCGGGTACCCGGCCATGCGGTTTCTTACGACACGCTGATGAATGCCACCATGCAATCTCTAGTAACAAACAATACGATCAACACGCATATGCGAAACATTCGCAAGAAGTTCGAGGCGATCGACCCGGATTTCAATTGCATCAAATCCGAATACGGCTTTGGCTACCGCTGGTCACTGAAATAGACGAAGCAATGCAATGGCGTCGAAGATCCTGCGAGGACCAAGACTAGGCACCAAGCTGCTCATCCTCATGAGCCTCGCGCTGGTCATCATCCCATGGTTCAGCTATCAGTATGTCTCCGAGATGGAGGATTTTCTGGTAGACAGCCAGGCCAATGCCCAGTTGCTGACCGCTCGCGGTATCTCGACGCTGCTCAACGGCAGAACGGACCTGTTTAACGACCTGCCACTATCTCCCGAGGGATATGAACAACTGTTTGCTCACCCTCTCGAAAAGCCCATACGAATCGACGGTCGGGACAATGACTGGGAGGAGGTACTGGACTACCGTATCGGCTTCGGCGGCTTCGCGCCACAGGATGCCAGCAACGAAAAACCGAAATCGTTCTATCTGGTTCTTGGGCAGCACAACGAGCAGATCTTCACAGTTCTTCAGGTCAACGACGACCACCTGGTGTTCCGCGACCGAAATATCCTTCGACTGGACATGTCGGACCATATTCGGATCGAATTTACCGGACCGGACGGAACCACGGAGCGCTATGTCATCACGATGACCGACCCGGGGGTGACGACCGCCTATCCGATGAGTGACTGGCGATACGCGATCGGCCAGGCGGAAAACCGAATCCAGGGCGCCATGGTGGAGACCGAAACGGGATACACACTCGAGTTTCGTATCCCGCTGGCGCTACTTGGCGAAACGCCGACATTTGGACTGGTGGTGGTCGACGTCGACGATGAACAGACCCGCAGCATCGAATCGCTCACCGCCACACTGCCGTCAGACGGCCGGGAGGCATTTGGCCTCGTCCTGCTCAAGTCTCCTGAGGTCATGAAGATCGTCGAGGGCCTTGGCTACTCGGGCGCAAACATTCAGGTGATCGACCAGCAGGGCAGACTACGAGCCGATGTTGGTGGTGGCCTCGAACCAACCCGGGACCCTGAACCTGTCAAGACCGACTGGTTTTCGTCAGTCAGCATTGTTATGGATACGATCTTCGGGCTGGTGGATGACAATCTGCGAGCACGACCGGCCGACGACAGCGGCCTCGTTATCACGGATGCGCTGTCTGGCACACCAAGCTTTCAGCGACGCTACAACCCGGCCGAAGGGGAGGTCATCACCGCCGCCCACCCGATCGTTGCCCAGGATCAGGTGATCGGCACCGTGGTCGTCAAACAGAGCACAGACAGAATCCTTGAACTGAGGCGAGACGCACTGACGCGGATCGTCAATTTCTCTGTGCTGTCCATCTTCATATTCGTCGGCATCATCCTGGCATTCTCGGTTCGCCTCGCCAGGCGAATTCGAAAGCTTGGAGGCGAAACCACCAATGCCATCGACGTCTACGGTCGCCTCCAGACCAATCGCCTGATGTCTGAAACAGAGTCAGGCGACGAAATCGGCGATCTGGCCCGCAGCATATCAGGCATGTTGGCGCGCCTGCACCAGCACACCCAGTTCCTGGAAAACATGCCGCGAACCCTGCGCCATGAAATCAACAATCCTCTCAACGCGCTCAGCACATCACTGCAGCATCTCGAAACGGAGACCTCTGAATCCGGCCGCGAAAAGTACCTGGACAGCGCCCGGCGTGCCGTCATGCGCATCGGGATCATCGTGCAGAACCTCGCTGATGCCGCCAGCCTGGAAGATGCCCTGGAGGCAGAAGAGTTCGAAAAAGTGGATCTGCAGGCACTGGTCAGCAACTACATTGCGAACTGCAGGACAGTGCATCCTGAGCGAGCGTTCGTCTATGAGGGCATTGATTATCCCGCAATCGCGATGGTGTCGGACTCACGCATAGAGCAACTCCTCGACAAACTGGTGGACAATGCAGTCGACTTCTCCAGTGTCGGCGCAAGGATCACGATCGGGGTCACGGTTCATGGTTCACGGCTGACACTGTTCGTGACCAATGAGGGGTCACCGATTCCGGCAGACAAGCTGGACAGTGTGTTCGACTCGATGGTATCGATCAGGGACACGGATACCCGCCTGCACTTTGGTATGGGGCTGTACGTCGTCCGCGTGATCGCAGAACATCACGGGGGCAGTGTGAGTGCCGAGAACCTGCTGAGCGGACGAGGCGTGACCATCAAGGTCGTGCTGCCCCTGCAACGGGACACCGAGTCTGAAGCCCTCCCCAGGCGCGAGAGTCCTGGCCAGAGAACCTAATTGGTGACTCTAATTGATGACTCTATTGGTAGCCGCGACGGCAAGCGGCTGCGCTTCCGGGAGATTCCAGCCTGCCTTTTTCTGCGCGGAAAGCAGTAACTGGGTCAGGGTCGCATTGAGGTCCTGATTCAACACCAGCGAGATACCCTGCCCATCCTTCGGGTGAATCCCCAGCTGAAGGTTGCCGTCATTGATCGCATAGTTCAGCTTGAATGCCAACCGCGGTTCATCACCCAACGGCCGCTGGTGGTCCTGTTCGGCAAACTTCTGGGAAAAGTCTGCCTGCCCCATGGCTTTCTCCTGTTTGAAGCTCGCCAGCGCTTCTTTTGCCTCTGGCGTCGACTGGGTCATTACATCCGGGTCCTTCTCGCGATGTTGCTTCAGGACCTTGAGCAGCAGGCCAGAGAATCGTCGGGTGATCCAGAATCGGAACTCCAGCTGATCCGTCGAATTGACACGGAAGAGGATGCGATCTTCTTCCGCATTGTAAAGCATCTGAATCTGACTGATGGCGCCGGGCATTGCGTCAGTATAGGCGACCCGCCGGCGACATCAAGGCTCCATTGAAGCCGTGTCTGCCCGGCCAGACGGGCGCGATGCACACGACAAACCCTTGCAATCCTGCCCGCCGTCATTACTATATCGAAAAATTTTGATATAGACTCCCTGTGCCGGATACAGATACATTGCTGCAGGTTTGCAAGGCGATTGCAGATGCCCATCGGCTGGACATTCTGCGGCTGCTTAGGTCAGAGTCCTATGGCGTGATGGAACTGGTTCGCATCCTGGGAACCCAACAATCGAGCGTCAGCCATCATCTCAAAATTCTGGCCGAAGCCAATCTGGTAAGAACCCGGCGGGAGGGAAACTCCATTTTCTACCGCCGATCAAGCATCGCAAGCGATGATGAACTCGCCGGGCTCAAGCGCAGTCTGCTCGCTGTCCTGGACGAGACGACGCTCGGCGTGGACCTGCAGGCGCGTCGAGGCAAAGTCCACCTGAGCCGCGCGGAACTGTCCCAGGAGTTCTTCACCCGAAATGCAGACCATCTCAAAGCCCACCAGGACGCCATCACCGACTATTCCCAATATGACGCCCCCATCAACGACTTGCTTGATGGTGAGAACTGGCCGGCGAGCAAACTGGCAATCGAGATTGGGCCGGGCGAATCCGAGTTGATCGGTGAACTTGCCCGGCGTTTCGATCAGGTCCTGGCAGTCGATAACAGCCGGGAAATGCTGGCGCGAACCGAAGCTCTGATCTGTCGGCAACAGATTCACAATGTGACTCCGCGGCTGGGTCAACTCGCAGATCTAAAGGGGCAGATGGCGGAACTGGTCGTTCTGAACATGGTACTGCACCATCTGTCATCACCGGCAGGCGCGTTCGTTGAGGCGAGTCGTGCACTGGGTTCCGGTGGCCGCTTGCTGATTGTCGACCTGTGCCACCACGACCAGGACTGGACCCGACGCGTCTGCGGCGATCTCTGGCTCGGATTCGAGCCCACCGACCTTGAAGCCTGGGCACACGCAGCAGGTTTCGAAGAAAGCAACAGCGCCTACCTCGGGCTGCGAAATGGATTCCAGATCCAGGCCAGGATATTCCAGCTGACACATGACCACCCGACACAACCACCTCACTAACACACCAGGGGAACCCTATGACCGATTACAAGATTGCCGACATTGGACTGGCAAAATATGGCCGCGCCGAAATCGAGCTCGCCGAGGCAGAGATGCCGGCACTGATGACACTTCGAGAAAAATACCGTCAGACCCGGCCGCTCGAGGGTGCAAAGATTCTGGGCTGTATCCATATGACGATTCAAACCGCAGTCCTGATTGAAACACTGGTCGAACTGGGCGCCGAGGTGCGCTGGTCCTCCTGCAATATCTTCTCGACCCAGGACCATGCAGCAGCTGCCATTGCCGAATCCGGCATCCCGGTCTACGCCTGGAAGGGAGAGACGGAAGAAGAATTCTTCTGGTGTATCGAACAGACCATTCTCAAGGATGGCAAGCCGTGGGATGCAAACATGATTCTGGACGATGGCGGGGACCTCACTGAAATGGTGCACGACAAATACCCGGACATGCTCGAACACATCCACGGCATCACCGAGGAGACCACCACCGGTGTCCACCGCCTGTACGAAATGATGAGCAAGGGCGAACTCAAGGTGCCAGCCATCAACGTCAACGATTCTGTCACCAAATCCAAGAACGATAACCGTTACGGATGCCGCCATAGCCTGAACGACGCCATCAAGCGGGCCACCGACATGCTGATGGCGGGCAAGCGGGCGTTGGTGATCGGCTATGGTGATGTCGGCAAGGGTTCGGCCCAGAGCCTGCGTCAGGAAGGCATGATCGTTCGGGTGGTGGAGATTGACCCCATCTGCGCCATGCAGGCGTGTATGGACGGCTATGAAGTCGTGTCACCCTATCGAGGCGGAAACAACACGGGCAGACTGGAAGATGTTGACGATGGTCTGCTCGCAAGGACAGACCTCATCGTGACCTGCACCGGAAATGTCGATGTCTGCGACAAGAACATGCTGCAGAAGGTGAGTGCCAATGCCATCATCTGCAACATCGGTCACTTCGACACAGAGATAGACACAGCGTTCATGCGCGCCCACTGGCGCTGGGAGCAAGTCAAACCCCAGGTTCACAAGGTCTACCGCAGCGACGATCCAAAGGATTACGTTATTCTTCTGTCCGAGGGACGGCTGGTAAACCTTGGCAATGCCACCGGGCATCCTTCACGCATCATGGATGGTTCCTTTGCCAACCAGGTCCTGGCCCAGATCTATCTGTACGAGCGTGCCTGGGCAGACCACGACCTGATGCAGCGCCAGGAGGTCACCGTGGAGGTGCTGCCAAAGTCACTGGATGAGGAAGTGGCAAGGTATATGGTGCAGGGCTTTGGTGGCCAGGTGACACGGCTGACCCGGAGACAGGCATCCTACATTCAGGTTTCTGAGGACGGCCCGTTCAAGACCGATTCATACAAGTACTGATTCGGCAATGACAAGGACCCAGCAATGAAGCCAGAACTGGTCGACCTGCTCAACCTCCTCGATCTCGAGCAGATCGAGGTCAATATGTTCCGCGGCACCAGCCCGTCAGAGGGCTGGCAGCGGGTCTATGGCGGGCAGGTCATCGGTCAGGCACTGGTGGCGGCCTCACGAACCGTCGAGGACGAGACTCGTACGGCTCACTCGTTGCATGGATACTTTTTGCGCCCGGGCGACACGACCATCCCGATTCTGTATGACGTGGACCGCATCCGGGATGGAAAAAGTTTCACCACCCGACGGGTGGTGGCGATCCAGCGAGGCGAAGCCATCTTCAGCATGTCGGTCTCGTTTCAGGTGCTGGAAAGTGGCCTCGAGCACCAGATGTCTGCCCCGGAGGTTCCGCCCCCTCTGGACTGCGTCAGTGAAACGGAAATGCTGTCAGAACACGCAGACAACATTCCGGACTCGGTGATCGAACGGGTTGATCGCCCCCGGCCCATCGAGATGCGATTCGTCGAGCCCAGAAATGAATATGACCCGACACCGGCACCTCCCCGGCAACATGTCTGGATGCGAACCATCGATGCGATGCCTGACGATGAAAGGCTCCATCAATGCATGCTGGCCTACGCCTCGGACATGACGCTGCTGGACACGAGCTATCGGCCACACGGCGTTGGCTGGGCCAACCCCGATTTTCAGGTGGCCAGCCTGGACCACAGCATGTGGTTCCATCGGGCCTTCAGGACCGACGAGTGGCTGCTCTACCAGCAGGACAGCCCGTTCTCAGGGGGTGCAAGAGGCTTCGCAAGAGGTATGATATTCAACTCTGACGGTCAATTGGTCGCTTCGGTGGCCCAGGAGGGCCTCATTCGACTACACCATTACCATGGAGACTCGTAACCGATGCCTTCGAACCACACCCGGTACATCATTCGTACCCGCGACTACTATCGCGCCCAGGGCTTTGAGAAGGACTATGTCTGGGCACAGAACGACGACATTCCCTTTACTCGCCTGAACAAGCCGCTCGGCGAATGCAAGGTCGGCATCGTGACCACCGCCGTCACCGACGCACAAATCCCCATGTCCATGCGCGAAGCCGCAAGCTATGAACTCAAATCAGCGCCGGAGCGGTTTGATACCAGCGACCTTTCCTGGGACAAGAGCACCACCCACACCGACGACCGCGAGAGCTACTTCCCGCTTGAATCCCTGCGCTCGCTGGTCGCCTCAGGCACCATCGGGGCGTTGTCGTCCCGCTACTATTTTGTGCCGACCGAATACAGTCAGCGCAATACCCTTGAAAAAGACGCACCCGCGACACTCCGGGCCGCCATTTCTGACCAGTTGGACATTGCACTGCTGGTGCCATTGTGACCCGTCTGCCACCAGACCGTTAGTCTAACGGCCAGAGCACTTGAGCAGGCAGGGATCGTCTCCGTCGTCATCGGCGCGGCACTGGACATCATGGTCCGGTGCGGGACGCCACGGATCGTGTTCAATGACCTGCCGCTGGGTAATCCACTGGGCGTACCCGGCGACCGTGCAATGCAGCAGAGTTCCGTGACCCGGGCGCTGGAACTTGCCCGAGATGCGGTGACTCCCGGTACGGTTCTCAAGACCGAATTCAAGTGGGCATCAGACGACTCCTGGAAAGCCAATTTCTTCCGCGTGGATGAGACCAATCTTGCCGAACTCTGGCAACGTGGGGAGAAGACGCGACAGGAACGTCAGCAGAACCGCGCCAATGGCCTGACGCGGGAACGATAAAGGGCCCAAACCGTAGATGGGAAATCAGGTTCCGAGGACGATCAGCAAGCTGAATCCGGCCGAAGAACCCGGCATTGATGGCTCTGGCTGTACAAATGGACAAGCTCCCTAGATAATTGGCCGCGATTTGCCCGCCTGCCGCTGCCGGGCACCAACCCCAACAGCCTCCCATCACCAAGGAATTCGTGTGGCGATCAAAAACGAAGAGAAACTGGCCGACATCGATGTCATCGAAAGCAATTTCGAATCGCTGAACTACATCTGCAATGCACAGATCGCAACGGCCGTATTTCTGGCCTACCACCTGGAGAAGCCCATTCTGATCGAGGGGCCACCCGGTGTGGGCAAGACGGAACTGGCCAAGACCACAGCAGAGATGCTGGACCTTCCCTGCATCAGGCTGCAATGCTACGAGGGCCTCGATGAGTCCAAGGCCATCTACGAATGGAAGTATGGCAAGCAGCTTCTATACACGCAGGTACTCAAGGAGACCCTGAGCGAAATCCTGGAAGGCGCGCGCGGGCTCACCGAATCCGTGGGCAAGCTACACGAGTTTGGCGACATCTTTTTCTCTGAGGACTTCCTCGAGCCGAGGCCGCTGCTCAAGGCCCTGAAAGCCGAAGAAGGCTGCGTGCTGCTCATCGATGAGGTAGACAAGTCCGATCACGAATTCGAATCGCTATTGCTTGAGATGCTGTCCGATTTTCAGTTGTCTATTCCGGAAATTGGTACGGTCAAGGCACACCCCGACAGGAAGCCACTGGTATTTCTGACCAGCAACAATACCCGGGAGATCAGCGATGCGCTGAAGCGACGCTGTCTGCACCTGTACATCCCGTTTCCGGACGCAGACCTCGAAAGCCGTATCGTACATGCGCGCGTTCCGGCGATTCCCGAAAAGCTACGCCGCCAGCTCGTGGCCTTTATTCAGGAGTTGCGGGGGATGGACCTCAAGAAGGTGCCTGCCATCAGCGAGACCATCGACTGGGCCCGCACGCTGATCCTGCTGCATAGTGACTCGCTGGATGCTGATCTCGTTCGCCAGACCCTGAACGTCATCCTCAAGTTCCAGGAAGACATTGAGACGGTGGAGTCCGAGCTGCAGGGTGTCACCAACAAGGCATTGAAGGAATCCTGACCCAATGGACCGCACCCTCGTCGACTTCGTCAAGGTGCTGCGAACTGCCGAGATCAAGGTCAGTCCGGCAGAAACCCTGGACGCCATGGTCGCGCTGGACGTGGTGGGTTATCAGGACCGCGAGTTTCTGAAAAACAGCCTGGCCATCGTGCTGTCGAAAACACCCGAGGAAAAAGAAGCATTCGATGACTGCTTCGACCGATTCTTCACTTTCGACAAGTTCAGTGCCATGGATGAACAAGCGCCCACGCGCGACCAGCCTGGCGATGACAGCGACGATTTCGACCCCCAGAGCGACAGCAAAGAGCAGGGCTCCGGCAAAGGTGGCCAGGGCGCTGGTGGCGGCGGTGGTGGTGAACAACAGGAGCAAGAGTCCGAGCGGGAAGCCTCCGAACTCAAGCTTGAACCCTCATCCCCACTGGGCAAACTCCTGCTGAGCGGAGACAAGTCTGAGCTGATGATTTCCATGGCAGAGGCCGGACGAAAAGCCGAAGTGAATCAAATCGTGGTGTTCACCCAGAAGGGCCTTTATACCCGAAAGATCATGGACAACATGGGGCTCAAGGAGCTCCAGCAGGAAATCGGCGACCTGCAGGCCCACGGCGGGCCTCCCCAGGCGGACCTCGCGGGCCGACTCAAGGCCGCCCGCGACCGGCTGCGCGACCGGGTTCGGGACTACGTGGAGAAGCAGTTCATGCTCCATGCGGACGAATCCGGCAAGCTGCTGCGGGAAGAGCTGTTGAAAAAGGTCAAGCTGTCCAACCTCGAGAAGCGAAACTTCAAGGACGTCCAGGAAGTCGTCTTCAAGATGGCCAAGAAGCTGATTTCGATTCACTCCAAGCGCCGCAAGACCTACCGCAGAGGCCATCTGGATATCCGCAAGACCCTGCGCCACAACATGCAGTACGACGGCATATTTTTCGATCTGCATTGGAAGGCCTCGAAGGTGGATCGGCCCAAGGTGATGTGTATCTGTGACGTCAGCGGGTCAGTCAGTAATTACTCACGCTTTCTGCTGATGTTCCTGTACAGCGTGGCGGAGGTCCTGCCCAAGGTACGCTCATTCGCTTTCAGCTCCGATCTCGGCGAGGTGACCAGGCTGTTCCAGCAGTCAAACCTGGAGGACGCCATGGCCAAAACCATGCGGGACTATGGCAACGGCTCCACCGACTACGGCCAGATGCTGGCGGACTTCAGAAGCCACTGCATGGATGATGTGGACAAAAAGACCACGGTCATCATCCTGGGCGATGCCAGAAACAACTACGGCGACCCCCGGGCAGACGTCCTGAAGGAGGTCTATGACAAGGCCAAACGGGTCATCTGGCTCAATCCCGAGCCCAAAATGAGCTGGACAGTTGGCGATGCTGAAATGAAGAAATACGCACCATGCTGTCATCAGGCTGAAGTATGTAACTCACTCGTGCATCTTGAGCGGGTCGTATCCAATTTGTTGCGCGCCGCAACATAGAGCGCTGAATCCTACAGACGAAATCAAGTGAGCACTGTCAACGCTTCTGCGACGTATTGCTCACTTTTCACGCCGAGCTGACCAAGAGAGTGAATATATTTCATTCGAAACCTCATTTATCAACTCTTTATTCATCTATAGTGTAGATTTCTTAATAACCTTTCATTCTTCTTAATTATTTTGTTCATTTTTGCTTTCAGATTCGGATAATTGCACTGCAACGAGATACCGACGTCCAGACGGCCGTCGGCGACCGGGTGCGAATGCACCGATCTCAATCGAAACATCCACTAGTGTAGTGCGTCATTCTGTTTGGAACTTAATCGGCGATTTGCCCGAACGACCTTTTCAAGAATGTC
>JAQBUI010000025.1 GCA_027624035.1 Pseudomonadota bacterium
GGCTCCCAGCACACGCAAACGAGTGTCCTGGCGGCAGAATACGAAACGTCATCCCTTCATACCGGAACCGAACGATTCAGCAATTCCCACTCGCGTGCCATGACGCTGCGGGTCCAGAAGACGGCCGCGATGCCTACGATGACATTCGCCAGTGCGGTAGCCGCGAAGATCCCGGCATAGCCAAACCAGTGGCCGCCAAGGAAGGCGAGCGGAATGTAGACCACAAACAGCCGCGCCAGTGAAATCATCAATGCCGGCATGGGTTTGCGCAGCGCATTGAATGCGTTGGTCGCGACGTTGATCAGGCCCATGAAGCCGATGCTGAAAGGGACGATATACAGATACAGGACGGCAGCATCCACGAGCGAGGTATCGTCATTGATCACGCTGACAAAAAATGGTGCCAGCAGCCACATGATCACTGCAGCAAACAGGCCCCAGACCATTCCCGCCACATAGCAGGTGGTCATGGCCTCTTTGACCCGGGCGAGCTTGCGCGCCCCCCAGTTCTGCCCCACCACCGGCACGATCGCGGTGGAGATGCCGATCACGACCATCGCCACCACGGATTAAATCCGGCTCGCCACACCAAAACCTGCCACCACTGCAATGCCGTAACCCGACAACATCCACGTCACCACCCCGGCAGACAGGGGCTGGATCAGGTTGGTTGCCGCGCTGGGCACGCCCACATGCAGGATATTCCCCGCAGTCGACAAAAACCGGTCCAGCGCCAGCCGGTTCAGCTTCTCCGTGACCAGATACCAGTGGGCCGCAATCAGGGTCTGCACCAGGGACGCCACCACGAAAGTCCACGCCACGCCCACCAGTTCGAGTCGGGGCAGGCCCAGCAACCCGAAGATCAGAAACGGCCCCAGGCAGATCTGAATGAGTGGCCCTGTGGTCATGATGTAGCCGGCGGTGCGAACATTGCCAAATGAGCGGATCAGGCCGTTCGACACCATGGCGAGCCCCATCATCGGGAAACCCCACAACCAGATGTGGGCGTATTCGGTGGCAAGGTGAAGCACCTCGCCTCTGGCACCCAACAGGTAAAGCAGCGCGTCCGCGTGGAATTGTCCAGTGACTGGCAGTGCCACGGTAAAGAGAACCACCAGCAGGTAGCCGTGAGAGGCGACCACCGCCACCTGATCATGGTTACCCTCGCCCATGTTCCTTGCGATCAGCGAAGAGGCGCCGATGCCAATACCGCGGGTCATGGCATTTAACGACATGGCAATGGGAAACATGAACGTGATGGCGGCCAGCGCTTCCTTGCTGACGGTTCCGATGTAGAAGACCTCAATCAGTGAAGCGACGGTCATGGCCAGAAACCCGACGATCATGACGCCCGCAAGGCTCACCACATGGTCTCTGACAGGGCCCTCTGTGAACCCGCCCCTGCCCTGCGGCGCGGCGGTCACGTCAGGGCTCGCCATCGGGTTCCCCGATGATCAGGGTCACCCGGTTCAAAGCCTGTCGATCACTGCTGCTGCAAAGGCATCTGTACCCAGAGTTCCGCCAAGGTCACGGGTTTTTTCACCATCTGTCAGCGCCTTGTCGTAGGCCGCCTTGATCCTTTTGGCCGCCGCTCCGGCCTGCTGGTTGCGCTCCACCTCTTCAAGATGGTTCAGCATCATCACCGCAGACATCAGCAACGCGAGCGGATTCGCGATATTCTTGCCGGCGATATCCGGTGCCGAGCCATGAACCGCCTCGAAGATGGCAGCATCCTCGCCGTAGTTTGCCCCGGGGACCATGCCGAGCCCCCCGACCAGACCGGCACAGAGGTCACTGACCACATCGCCATACAGATTTTCCAGCAACAGAATGTCGAACTGGGTCGGGTCCTGCACCAGCTTCATGCAGCCGGCATCGATAATCGCCGTGTCGTACTGGATGTTGGGATATTCTTCCCGGTGCACCCGTTCTGCCGCAAAAACAGTCCATCGGTCATCTTCATGATGTTGGCCTTGTGAAAGACGGTGATCTTCTTGCGCTGCCGGCGGGTGGCAAACCGAAACGCCCAGTGGGAAATCCGGTCACAACCTTTTTCCGTTGCCACCTTCATGGAGGTCACGACCCCGGGAACCACTTCATTTTCAATGCCGCTATACAGGCCTTCGGTATTCTCACGAATGATGATCAGGTCCACATCGCTGAACCGGGTAGTGACCCCAGGCAGGTTCCGGACCGGCCGCACGGCCGCATACAGTGACAACGCCTTTCGGAGTTGCACGTTCACAGAAGCGAACCCTTCGCCGACCGGGGTCGTGCACGGCCCCTTGAGGGCAACACCGTGGGTCTCAATGGCCTCCAGCGTGGCGGCCGGCAGCACATCCGGACCCTGCTCAAGGGCAGCCAGACCAGCCAGGGCAGGGACCGGTTCGATGCCCGCATCGGCCGCATCGAGAACCGCAAAGACGGCCTCGGTAATTTCGGGTCCAATCCCGTCTCCGGGGATGACGACTACTTTACGGGCCACGATCATTCCTCAATGAATACCACCAGGACAATGTAGAGCATGCGGCTCATCATGTCATGCGGACGAGGAATTCCAGCAAGGCCAGCTCGTCGACATCAACACCTGGACCGACTCACCGGGGCCCTTGGCTAATAGTCGTCGTCCGAGTCAAATTCACTCACATCATCCAGTGCGCTGAAATCCTCTGACTCGCCCGGTTCCATCTCTTCGATCTGTTCAAGCAGATTGATCGCCAGCGACACGTAGTCCGTATCGGTGATGATGCCAACGAGGACCTTGTCCTCCATCACAGGCAGGCAGCCGATCTTGTACTTCTGCATCAGCAGGGCTGCGCTACGCATGTCCTCATGGGAGTCGACCGTATGGATATTCCGGCGCATGAACTCGCTCAACGGCCTGTCGTCACCGCCGTGGGCCGCCATCAAAAGGTCCCGCTGGGTCACAAGGCCCACCACGCCCCCCCTGGTATCCACAATGGGAATATGTCTTATGCGATTGGCCAACATCAACTCGCCGGCGAGGGAAAGCGTTGCTCCCGGGTCCAGGGTCACCGGGTTGTCGGTCATGATCTCATCTACTGTCATCGTATTCATTGGTTCTCCATCAGCGAGGGGGCATGCCGCCAACCCAGATCGGGCTCGACCAGGCGATGGCATCGTTTGCAAGCCGCGCTCGTACAAAATAGTAGTCTCCCTGCACGTCATGCTCATCAACCACAGAGAAGCTGACATCGTCAGGACCGCGTGTGATCACGCGGCGCAGGGTAATTGTATCCTCATAGATATCGAAAGGCAGTGTTGCACGGGTCTGGCCAGCTACCAGGTCGCGAAATCGCATCACGACGGAAGACGCCGGGGTGCGCTGGTGCCTACGAAACCGTGGCGGTCCACTGCCGGTTTCCGGAGCCTCGTCGATGTCCAGCGTCACGCTGGCCCGCCGCTTGATGTTGGCTAGTCTCAACACGATAGAGCTGGTGTCTCCGCGGGTTCCCGTGACGAAGTGCAGTGTGTTCGGGTCAGCCCCGTCCCTGGTCAGCCGAGTGACATCCGGATTCATAAAGTCCGTAGCATGGAAATCCACAAGCGTTGCATCCTTTACCGTCAGCTTGCCGGGCCAGCCCCGTGCGCCACGGGGGTTATCCATTGGATGCTTGGGAACGGAGGGGCTCTCGAAGGTCACGTAGAACGTCTCCTCGTTATCAAAGCCGCGCCTGTCCACGTCTGTCAGGTAGTCCTGGCGCCAGATTTCCACACCGTTGCGGATGACCGAAATCGTATCCACCGGGGCTGTGCCAATCACACGACCACTGATTTCCCGTCGGTTGGCGAACGGCGCTCGCTGCCCCATACCGGTGCCATTCATGGAAACGTCCATAATGATCCGATCGCCCGTGGTGGCATAGGTCCGAAGCTGCTTCATGGCGTCAAAGATGCCATCTCGAGTCCCCTCATTGGTCAGTACCGCAGCCAGGCCTCCCCGCTGGGATAGATAGCCGAAACTGGCATTGGTATAGCCAGGCTGGCTGAGGTGATTGTCACTGGCGGCGATGAACCCGACCTCATGCCCATGGGACAGGTACATGCGACCAAACCATTCAAACGTGCCGTGTTGGGACATGATCTCGACCAGTTGCGCCAGATCAGGATCACTCTGGCGATAGTCGCCCGACTGGTGGGCATGTGGAATCACCAGGACATCACTGGTCGCGTAGTCCTGACGCAGTCCTGTATAGAGCGCCGAGAGCGTGGGATAGAACTGAACGGGCTTTCTTGCCCGATCATCAGTATCTCTAAAGAGCACATTGTGATGCCCGCCATAGGTATTCTGGTTGGTCCATTCATAGCCAAGATAGCCAACAAACCGTCCGGGTTCCGAGTATTTCACGACCATGTCGTTCAGTACCTGCCACTCACGATCGTCCATCCAGATGTCATGTTCGGAATGGGTGACAAAGTCCAGCCGGGCATCTTCCCTGGCCCACTCCATGAAGCGTTCCGGCGTTCCAATGCCCTCGGCGAAACCGGAATGCCCGTGAGTGTCGCCCCAATGTATCCGGGTCGCATCTGCAGACACCTGAATCGGATTGCCATCACCCGCGACGCCGCCATCCTGGGAGCGCACCGTGATCCGGTACACATCCGGGCCCAGCAACGAAACACCCCGGATGACGGAGATCGCCTCTTCCGAGGCAGCCACGCGGCCAATCTCCTGACCGTTTGCATAGACCAGAAACGATGGAATCGGTCCCTGGGCCCGGTTGAAGTACCGGTCCTGGGCCCTGACCGAGATGTCGAACTGCTCTCCGGGACGGACCACCGAAGGGGCAAACGCGTGCACGCCAGCGAGCGTTGTACCGGTGACCCGGATGGGTGCGATCGGCAGGGCGTAAAAGTGGCCACTGCCATCCAGGTCAACATACAAAGGCACCGGCATGAAGTCAGTTGAGGCAGCCCCCAGCAACAGACCGCCACCGCCTCCGGACTGGTCACCGTAGGTCACCGTCACCACATCGCCGGGTGAAAGGCTGCCGCGAACCCGGAACACCAGCGTCGGCTGGGCTCCGCGAAAGCCCCCGTGCATGCCGGACATTGGCGCAATGTCCGGAACAAAGCTCACGTCATCGCGATCCGTGTCGATTGACACAAAATTATCGGCGCCGGGGTCACTGACCTGAAACACGCCATATCCCGGCATGAAATGCCGGGCGATCATCAGACCGCCGCCTTCAGCGATCCCGAGACTGCCCACCACGTAGCGTTGCCTGATCGTGACCATCGATCTTGCTTCAAAAGGGCCCAGGTCGGCCACCAGCGTGCCCAGAGCATCGGGCTGTTCGTCATAGAGCGTGAGTTCAGCGATGTAGTAGTCAAGGCCTGCTGCCCTGGCAGCATTTACGCCATCAGCGACCACGGGGCGGATCGTTGTCGTGATATTCACAGGAAGATTTCCGCCCGCCATCGCCCAGGCATTCAGCCAGTCCCAGGCGACCCGTGAACGGGCATCGTAGGTGGCCCTGGTCGTCGGCTCCCGGGCGACTGCCAGCTTCAGCGCATCGACCTTTGTCCTCAGTTCCGGTGTCAGATAGTCCGCTGACGCGATCCCGGACAGGACCGTCAGCGCAAAATAGGCAATCGTGCTTGCGACCGTTGTGGTACATCTCATGATTGATCCTCCTTATCTTCGGTATCTTCGGTTTTGGCATGCATCAGGCCATGCAGCAGAGGCGATACCAGCAGTATGGCAATACCCAAAATAACGGCCACCATAGCAAGCTGCTCAAACATACTGGTATAGATCAGCAACGATCCTGTACCGGATATTGCGCCCCCTTGTTCCGGTATCGCCATCAGCCCGGCAATCAGCCCTGCCGCATACGCCGAGAAGGAAATGGACAGGAACCAGACGCCCATCATCATACCGGCGACGCTCGCCACGCTCAGTCGCGTGACCATCGCGAGGCCAACCGGCGACAGGCAGAGTTCTCCCATGGTGTGAAGCAGATACATCAGCGCCAGCCACACCACACTCACCCTGCCATCCGGCCCGGCCATGGATGCACCGACCACCAGCACTGCAAAACCGAGCCCCACCAGTAACACGCCCAGGCCGAATTTGGCAGGCGTCGACGGCTCCAGACGACGTCCGGCCAGGCTGACCCATAGCCACGCAAAAAAGCGGTGCCAGCAATATGATGAACGCAGGATTCAGTGACTGAAACATGCCGGCCGTGAACAAATCACCCATGGCCACATTACGGTCCGTGAACAGCGTGAGCGATGAGCCGGCCCGTTCAAACAGCGCCCAGAAAAAGATCGAAAGTACCATCAGAATGAGCATCACCAGCATGCGGTCCCGCTCAATCGGCCAAGCGATCGACCAGGACCCAATTCTACACCCTATACAGCGACCAAGCACGGCATCACCGGTCTGACCAGGTCCATATCACTGGATGGTCGCCGCTTTAATATTGCCCCCAGTGGCTGTTGAGCGGAATGACTTTCCAGGTGCCGAATGTGCGGCATAGACATGAAGGCTGATCATTCGAAGATTCTGACCGAATGACAGGAAATCTGACGAACGGTCGCCTCTACGTTTATCACCAGGTAAATCAACCTATGGGTTGATACTGCCGCGATATTGGAACAGCTAGTATTTCCCAAAGTGGAGAAAGTATTTAGGTCGCATGGACGCGATCACGATGAAAAAACGACTTACGGGAGCAGACAATGAAGAACAATTTATGGGTGACAGGCGTAGCACTATTGATGTCAATGGCCTTGTCCAATGCGGCATTGGCCAAGAAAGCGCAAAAAGAAGACATCTGTCACTTTGATAAAGATACCGGCCTTTTTAAGGTAATTAGCGTCAGTGGAAATGCAATTGCAACACACTTTTCCCAGCACGGTGATGTCCTTCCCGGTGACTACTATGCAGATACCGATGGGGATGGCTTTGGCGCTGGTGATCCGGTGGATACCTGCCCGAACCCTGGTACGGCCGACAATGGGGATGATGTATTTCCTAATGATTCCAATGAAAATGCGGATTCTGACGGTGATGGCGTAGGTGACAACAGTGACAACTGTCCCAATGAATATGGCGAAGATGAAAACGGATGTCCGGTTGTTGTGGCTGAGGGTTCCGATATCCTGGTAGGCAACAATCTGTACTGGAGTCATTCCAACGGTGTCACGCGTTTGGACAACGACGGGTTTGGTAACTTCCCCTCAGGTCAGAACTTCAACACGAGGCTGGCAGTTACGGCATTGCGCGTTGCAGATTTCAACGAGGATGGGAATCATGATGTGGTCGTAGGTCACAACGAAGGTCTTGAGGTCTGGGTAGGACTTGGAGACGGGAATGGCAATTTTGCGATGAGCGGAACCGGAATTATCGCAGGTGCTGCTTCGAAAATAGCTACTGCTGACGTTAACAACGATGGGGATCTGGATTTTGTGATCGCCCAAAACAGCGGCTACATTACAGTTGGTCTGGGTGATGGCATGGGTGGGTTTACTGGTCTGTCACCCATCGTCTCTGGTGGTGCGACGCGCAGTATCGCGGTCGGTGATGTGAATGGTGATGGAAATCTTGATTACGCCAATATCGCTCACGCAGGCCATCATTCAGTAAACCTCAGTTATGGAGACGGCTCAGGTGGTATCAGCAACCTTGTTACGCTGTTCTATGGCGGCGTCGATTTGGGCGTTGCAATGGGTGATGTTGATGGCGACGGTGACATTGATATCGTCTCAGGTGGCCAAGGACAACATGGTCTCAAGGTTTACGAAAATACCGGTAACGACGCTTCAAATCAGGTCGTTTGGTCCAGGACCAAAATCACTTCTCCAAACCAGATGAATGTACACACGTTACAGGATATGGATGGCGATGGTGATCTGGATGTAGTTTCTACCGGGTACATAGCGCATCCATCACACAATGCATGGACAGTTGAAGTACATTTCAACGATGGAAACGGGAATTTTGATCTCTCTTCCTCGGCATCAATCCCGACATCCGGAGGTGAGATGCATGACGTCGCAATCGGTGATGTAACAGGAGACGGCGCTATTGATATGGTTACAAACAGCTATCCAATGGGTGCGATTGTCGTCGTCCCCGGTGACGGTACACCAGGAGGTTTCGGTATACCTTACATGGTCTCCAGTCCGCTTATGACAAGAACGGTAGGAGTTGACCTCCTGGATTAAGGTAACAACTAACCAGTGGTACATCTGAAAAGCGCGATCTTCGGATCGCGCTTTTTTTGGCCAGAAGGTTTATAGAGCTGGGAATTCTTGCAATGTAACGACCTCTGACATCGCATCTAGAAGCAGCGCAGGGTTTGATGTTCAGCTACGCGTACAACGCCGCGATTGGGCTAAACCGCATGCCGCGGGATGCGATTTCGATGAGCCAGCAAGGCGATGAGGGGAACGGTAATCCAGAAGGACGCGATCATGACAATACTTCCCAGCCAGAACGCCAGCTGATCAAGTGGCGTCGCGGGGTCAGGCGGGGCGTTATGCGGCTCGAAGTAAACAGCCGAGAACAAAGAAGGATAATCCGCGAAGTGTTTCTGCATCGCACCGATCCAGCGACGCGTGCACGGCAGCCTGGGGCCAGGCTGTAGTTCCCAGAGTGGAGGGACTGGAATACTACAATGGCACTGGACGATACCGAAGGAATCGCAGTTGATAAGGCACGCTCAGCACCCACTGGCGAGCCGGTCGATCGGGGAAAACGTAGTCGACCAGGTGGGCAGCACTATCCGCCATGCGCCGGGCGCCAAGTGCGGCGGTAAACTAAAAGTCCTGTCATCTACGGAGTTTTGCCCAGTACGCCGAGCAGAACGCTGGACCAGCAGGCTGGTAACCGACGGGTGGTCCTTTTCAGGCCTATGCACCATCACGTCCGGACCTTCTACCATAGTTGGGATGCCGATCTGTGTTCGGAGAACTGGCCAGATGTGAGTCGGTCGGACCAATATTGAACAAGGTTACGGGCTACGGCGCATTTCGCTGCATCCGTAAACCACAAGCCTACTCAATTCCCCTCAACCTCCCGACACACTGCCCGGTGGCTTGTCAGCTGAGAGCCTTGCTCATCAACCAGTATTCGTAGGTGCCGGTAACGTTTTCAGCACGTCGTTGGGAATACCTGACACCTGGTGGCATTCTTCGGTTTGTTTGTCCTATTCGTCGGATCTGTCAAACAAAATCGCTGTTGCTGTTTGGACATCTCCTTTGGGATTGTCTCCTTTATCTGATGTCCACTAAACCCGGGTCAGCTCAACCAGACCCCACTTGCCTGACCCATTGACGCCATTGATTATCTGATATCGACTTGAACATTAGTATCCGTATGGATACGCTTGTCATGTGAATACAATACAACTCACGGAGACCTTCGACACGTGGCCTACGAAGCTTAAAGTCGTGGCAAAGCCCGAATAATTGAAAGAATCCGCTCTGCTGAGCGAGGTAATCTTGGAGATTGTGAACCGGTTGGAAACGGTGTTTCAGAAATGCGCATCCATTATGGACCCGGCTACCGGGTGTACTTTACTCGTACTGGTAGTGCGATTTATGTATTGCTCTGTGGAGGCACAAAGCGTGGTCAGCAGAGAGATATTAGAAAAGCCAAAGAATTAGCTCTCCTTATAGATGAGGCATGAACTATGAGCAAAACTAACCACTTGGAACTCAAGCCATTTGACGCCAGTGACTATCTGGATTCCGAGGATACAATTGCGGAATATCTCACAGCAGCGTTAGAAAATCCTGATCCAGACGCGTTTTTAGTAGCAGTTCGAGATGTCGCAAAAGCTCAGGGTATTTCGAATGTTGCAGCTAGTGCCGGACTTGGCAGAGAAAGCTTATATAAGGCACTTAAACCGGGTGCCCACCCTCGCTTTGATACGGTACGGCGGCTAATCGAAGCTCTTGGAGTTAGACTTGATATTGCTGCACCACACTCGAATTAGGAGAAAGTGGGGTCCAATCGATCCCACTCTGGCGCGCGTCGAGCCGCTCGAAAGAACAGGTCATTGGCGGCATCACATCACGGATCGTGTCGGCGGCGGTTAGGAAGTATGGCAGCCGACCAGGGTTGGATACACGCCCGTCTGGATGGCTGCACCTCCCGCCACCATATATCAGCAACGCTCGGACCAGCCGGTTTGTTTTACCTATACTTCGGTAGAACCCGAAGGGATTGATAAGCGAAGCAGCGAACGGCAGATCCCCTCACCCTCGCTGTTCAGGGAACAAGCCTGGCATCCATCGCGATGCAAGCTTCGCTGGGAAATTGATACTCAACGGTGTTTTCGATGTTTCGGACCTGACAACTTCGTGCTCGATAAGGCTTGAGACGACACGGCTTGCGGTCCTTGAGCTTGTATTCAGGAGATGTGTCACCTCGCTGCGGGGCAGTTCACCGCGATAAAGGATCGCATCCATGATGACGTCGGATTTCTGGTGTAAGGTACCAAGCTTGATTCCTTCTTCAACCCAAAGATTAATCCGGGCACGTAGTTTCTCTGGCTGGACGAGATCTTGCATGAAGTTGATCTGGTCAATGCAGGTTTCAAGGAAAAATCTAGTGAACTCGACGAGCATCTCCTCGCTGAGATTGCCTCTGCCGTCAAGATCGTTTCGGCGCTGCAGGTCACAGTTCGCAAGATGATGCTTGTATACGTCGACGTTGCGAGCGAGCCCACGTGCGATCGACCAAACGCCGCCGGTGTCCAGGGTCTGGAGCAGCGTCGCATAGGACATCAGCCGCATCACGCGTCCATTGCCGTCAAGGAATGGGTGTATCCACCCCAAACGATGATGGGCTGCAGCAGTAGCGAGTATTGTCTCCGCCTTACCCAGCTTGCTGTATACCTCTTCGAAGCGGCCAAGAAAGCGTGGCAGAGCGCGTGGGCTCACCGGTACATGTCTGCCGACCTGTACGTCACACGGTCGAAGCCCTCCTGGCACGACGCGAAGTCTTTCCCTCGATTGTGGCTGCTCAGCCACCAACAATTCCTCGGGTAATAGTTCACAGAAGTGGCGGTGGACTGCCAGAATGGCGTCGACTGTTGTCGCCGGACCTTCGAGCCCGCCTCCATCGATCCATTGCTGGACACTCACATGCGCTTCGGCCTCGAGCTGCAGATTGCGTTGTTCAGGATCAGCGCTGTAGTCCTTTCTTAAAGCTCGCTCGATATCAATCGGGTGCGTGTCGTGCCCTTCGATCAGATTGCTGTAGTAGCAGTTCATTGCACGTACCAGGTCGGACAGTGCCGTGACAACACCATCAGGTAAGCTTCGTCGGAGTCCGGTCGATGCCGTCACCACGTCGATCATGAGGTCGTTGAGTCCTGAGCGATGTCGTGACCCTTCTGAGATGACCAGAGGCTCCATCAAGGTAATTGCCTCGCTCCTGTCCGCGCCTCGCACTAGATTGGCCTCATAATTGGCGACTTTATTGTCTGGATATTTATTATCATAAATACAATATTAACAGATAGTTATGTTAATACGAGACAGAAGTTTGAGTGCTAATTTGGCGAGATTGTTGGCGAGATGGTTGGCGAGATGAAGAACGTGCCCATTGAGGCCACCAGCACGCCTTCAATCCAGCTTTACCCAAACCTCGCTCAACATCAACGTTGAGCGTTTCGTCAACGTTCCGGTCGCTTGAACTACGGAAACTGCCGGTCAAGGGCTTCCGCCATGTACCGACCGCATGCGCTGTGACGCGCGCAATGATGATGTCTATCTCACGCGGTCATCTTGTGAACGCCGTGGTATGGGTTGGGTTCAAGTGATCCAGACGCCCGTCTAACCGTTGATTGATGTCATTGACCAGCAGATATCGCTTGAATGAGGGAAGTTTCGTATCCGGATCATGATCGATCCTCCTGATCTTCAGAATCTCCGGTTTTGGTATGCATCAGACGATGCAGCAGAGGCGATACCAGCAGTATGGCAATGCCCAATATCACGGCCACCATAGCAAGCTGCTCAAACACACTGGTATAGATCAGCAGCGATCCTGTACCGGATATTGCGCCCCCTTGTTCCGGTACCGCCATCAGCCCGGCAATCAGCCCTGCCGCATATGCCGCGAAGGAACTGGACAGGAACCAGACGCCCATCATCATACCGGCGACACTCGCCACGCTCAGTCGCGTGACCATCGCGAGGCCAACCGGCGACAGGCAGAGCTCTCCCATGGTGTGAAGTAGATACATCAGCGCCAGCCACACCACGCTCACCCTGCCATCCGGCCCGGCCATGGATGCGCCGACCACCAGCACTGCAAAACCGAGCCCCACCAGTAATACGCCCAGGCCGAATTTGGCAGGCGTCGATGGCTCCAGGCGGCGCCGGGCCAGGCTGACCCACAGCCACGCAAAAAGCGGTGCCAGCAATATGATGAACGCAGGATTCAGTGACTGAAACATCCCGGCCGTGAACAAATCACCCATGGCCACATTGCGGTCCGTGAACAGCGTGAGCGATGATCCAGCCTGTTCAAACAGCGCCCAGAAAAAGATCGAGAGTACCATCAGAACGAGCATCACCAGCATGCGGTCCCGCTCAATCGGCGTGCACCGCATCAGTGAAAACCAGATGATCCAGGCGACCACGACAAGCCCAAATCCAGACAACACCAGGCCCAGTTCTCCGGTTCGCTGAATCAACTGCCAGACCCCGAACACCGAAACGATCGAGAGCAGATAGATCCACTTTTCAACGCTGAGACCAAATCGGCGCCGCGACAATTGGCCCGGGTCCGGGGGCTCTCCAAGCCCCACAAGATGCCTGCTACCAGACAGGAAGGTCGCCAGACCAACCAGCATGCCAACCCCGGCAAGGCCGAAGCCATAACGCCAGCCGTAGGTTTCACCCAGATAGGCACACAGGAGGGTCGCGACCAGCGCGCCCAGGTTGATGCCCATGTAGAAAATCGTGAACCCTGCATCCCGACGCGGATCATCAATATCGTACAGCTGCCCGACGATGCTCGATATATTGGCCTTGAGGAATCCGACCCCGACGATAATCAGGGCCAGGGACAGATAGAATATCTGGGCATGGAACGCCTGACGCTCGACCACCAGCACTCCATCAACCAGCACACGTGTTGCCGGTGGCCCCTCGAAGGCCATCCCGAAATGGCCGAACACCAGCAATATCGCCCCAAAAGCGACCGCCTTGCGAAACCCGAGATAGCGGTCGGCAATCATGCCGCCCAGTACCGGCATCGCGTACACCAGCGCGGCGTAGCTTCCCACAATGAGGGCGCCCTCCCCGTCACCAAACAAGAAATGCTTGGTCAGGTAGAGTATGAGCAGGGCCCGCATGCCGTAGTAGCTGAACCGTTCCCACAGTTCAGTCATGAACAGGACATAAAGGCCCCGTGGGTGCCCCAGGATTTCATCACCGGGTGGGCGAAGTGTACCGTCGGTCATCATTCAGGCGACATGTCTGGACAATCCTGCATCGTGCCATGGTGACGTGACTGTGACCAGTGGGTCCGGTTGCCTCACTTTCAGCACGACCAGGGCATGCCTGACTCAGGCGCGCTCATGGTCGTCATGACGTTGCCGGGGTACGGAAGGCTTTTGCCGACGGCGCGCTGCAAGTATCCTCTGCCACAGACCACACCCGCGCACAAGACGCACCCACCCTGGAAGCATTCAGGACCAACCGGCAACATGACTTCAGACAACCCAGACAGCGCCAACCGCCCCGACCCGGAACAAGACGGCGTGCTCGGTCATGAAGAAAAAGGGCTGGTCATCATTCGTGACCCGGAAGCATCGCGCTGGCTGACTTTTCGTGAACCGAGGGAAATCCTGTGCGCCAGGCGCGCCAGCGATGTCGTAGCCGTCTTGCAGCAGATCCAGCACGCAGTCGATTCCGGCTGCCACGCGGCCGGATTCATCGCCTACGAGGCCGCATCGGGATTTGACCCGTCACTCACCACTCATCCGGGCGCGGGTTGCCTGCTGTGGTTCGGCATCTACGAGACGGTCGCGGTCTCCAGCGACCTGGGCGAGGAATCCTCACCATCCGTTCCACAGGTCAACTGGCAGCCCGATGTGTCCAGACAAACCTACACCGACAGGGTCACCCGGATCAGAGAGGAGATCGCCGCAGGAAACACCTACCAGGTGAACTACAGCATCCGCTTCAGAACCCGGTACGATACCGATCCACTGGCGGCTTTTGTGTCACTGGCAAACCATCACGAAGCACCCTATGCGGCCTACGTGGACACCGGTGATCGGGTCATTGCGTCTCACTCCCCGGAACTGTTCTTTCGGCTGAACGGCCAGCAGGTTCTGTGCCGGCCAATGAAGGGGACTGCCGCCCGGGGACTGACTGCCGATGACGACTCCCTGCGCAAGCGCGCACTGGCGAACTCTGCCAAGGACCGGGCAGAGAACCTCATGATCGTGGACATGATCCGCAATGATCTGGGCCGGGTCGCCGTGCCGGGCAGCATCAGCGTGACGGACCTCTTCAGCCTGGAGACCTATGACAGCGTGCATCAGATGACCACCACCGTCCGGGCACGGACGGATGCCAGTGCGGTAGACATTCTGGCTGCACTGTTTCCCAGCGCGTCCATTACCGGCGCACCCAAAGTCAACACCATGCGCCTGATTCGGGACCTGGAAGCGAGCCCGAGAGGCGCCTATACCGGTACTGTGGGCTATCTGGGTCCAGGCCGCACTGCCCAGTTCAACGTGGCGATTCGCACGCTGGACATCAGCCGCACCGAAAAGAGCGCCGTCTATGGTGCCGGTGGGGGAATCGTCTGGGATTCCGAAGCGGATGCCGAATACGCGGAGTGCCTGACCAAGACCCGTGTCGTCAGCGTTGCCCACGAACCTTTTGAACTGCTGGAGACCCTCGGCTGGACTCCTGGCGTCGGCTACGCTCTGTACCGATATCATCTGCAACGGCTGCAGTCCTCGGCTGACTATTTCGGTTTCCACCTGAACCTCGCGAGAGTCGAACGGGAGCTTGCCGAACATGTCCGGGGAATCGCTCCAACCCGCCGCAAAGTACGCCTGACGCTCACCAGAACCGGGGTCACCACGATCCATTCAGTGCCTTTGCCAGAAGGGCAGCCTCCCGGGGCTCGGCTCACGGTCGCCCTTGTCGAGGATGACCCGGTTCACTCCGGCAACCGGTTCCTCTATCACAAGACGACCAACCGGACCATGTACGAGAGTCGCCTTGCACGTTATCCGGACTGCGATGACGTGATACTGTGCAATGAAAGGGGCGAGCTGACGGAATCGACCATCGCCAATCTGGTCGTCGTGATCGACGGCGAACATGTGACTCCACCGGTAAGCTGCGGCCTGCTGGCAGGAACCTGTCGGCAGGCCATGCTGGATGAGGGCCGGCTCAAGGAGCGAACGCTTCGCCCGTCCGACCTGTTAAACTGCGACGACGCTTACCTCATCAACAGCGTCCGCGGCAAGATAGAGATGCTCCTTAAACCCGTCAGCCAATCGAGAACTCGCTGAGACCGGCCCAGGGCCTGAGCCTCGCTCTCAAACAGCCGTCAAGGGGCTGCACGACCATTGAAAGGCTTTGATCCGGCGCCAGAAAGCGTACTATAGGCCCATGTCCTGCCTCTGATCGGGAGGACGGCGGGTCAGGAACAGTCGGGTCAAACAATCTGGTCAAGAACTCAAGTTCAGGCGCTCACAGATGCATATCCACATACCAGCCAATCTATTCGCGAGATCACGCTTCCGTCGGGTATTGATTGCGATCGTCCTGATCGCGCCGTGCATGGGTCAGGGCGTGCCGCTGACACGTATCGTCGACAGCCTTCCCGGGGCTGATGAAGAAATTCAGAGGCTGCACGAGCAACTCCTGAGCCATAACGCGGACCGCCAGTATGACCTGGCCATCGAGACGGGCCGGGCCATCGTCGAGCGGATCGAGGGTACTGGCGCGATCGCCACCGATGCCCTGTGCAACCTGAGTCTGCTTCAGGCGGCCGCCGGCAATCTTCCGGCTGCAGTCGACACACTGGATGAAGCCATCGATGGCGTCACCGTGCAGCACACCGATACCCACCCCTCCCTGATCCGTCCGTTGCAGACCAAGGGCCTTCTGTTGCGGCTCATGGGAAGACTCGACGAGGCAACCGACGCGCTGCGGCAGGCCCAGAACATTGTTCACCGAATGGATGGCGTCTACAGCGTGGAGCAGCGTGACATCCTTCAACAACTGACCTTGATCAACCTCCAGGCACGACAATTTGACCTTGCAGTCCGGCATCAGAAATACGATCTGATCAACCACACCATAGAACTGGGCGAGGGCAATCCGGAACTGCTGCACCACACCCACAGCCATGCGTTGTTCCTGGCCAATCTTGGCCACTTCAAGGAATCTGTCAAACTGCTGAAATCCGTTGTGGATGACCTTGAAGGTATTCACGGCAAAGACAGCCTGTATCTGGTGCAGCCGCTGCAGAGCATCGCCAGAGTCAAGATGCTGGAACGTGAAATCAAGCGATATAGTGCCGCCGTTCCCGCGCTTGGACCCGATACAGACTGGATCCAGCCTGCGCTGGGCAGTACGTTCTTCCTGACGGAACCCGTCAGCACCGCCAAACAGCAGCCGGTGCAGCTGCGTGTCAGTGAGCCTCTCAACATGCGCACCGAGGATGAACCACCGCCTCTGGCCAATCGGCCGCCGGTCGCGGCAGCACAGCAGTCACCGGTCAGGCCCGTGAAGACCGGCGATCAGGAACTGTATCTGGCTTCAAACACCACGTTTACCAATTCGGTGGGTGTGGTAGACAAACTGTCCTACAAGATCGCCCGGGTCGAACCGTATATGAGAGACGCAATCAAGACGCTGCAAAGGGTGACCGATATCATGGACAAGGAACCGTCGGCCAATCCCTCCGACCGGATCCGGGCGCTGGTCGAGCTTGGCGATATCTACGCCGTCACCGGAAGCGGCAACAAATCCCATGAAGCCTATCTGCGTGCGTGGGAACTGATCGAAGCCGAACCGGACCCCGGCGTGCTGCAAAAAGCTTTTTTTGGAGCGCCTCTGAGAATTGCCCCCAGGGAGTTGCCCGCCTTGCCGCTCAAGCGCAAGCCCTTTGGTCAGGAGTACGAGGCAACCCTCTCCTTCGACGTCACCAGCGAGGGCCAGGTCGTCAACATCTCGGTCCAGGATGCCAACGTACCAACGGATGCACTACAGAAGTTCAAGCGACGAGCCTTCCTGTATCACTATCGGCCGCGGATCGAAAACGGTGAGCCGGTGCTTACCGAGGGCCTGACGCTGACCCAGCGCTATTTTGGCAGCGGTGGCTAGGCCCGTGGCCATCGGCATGCTGTGGCAGCTCAATCGGCAATGGCACCGTAGGTGACTGAACGAAGCTGCCGCCGAATCGGATGGCTACCCGATGGCAGCAACTGGGTCAGAAAGACCACGGCCATGTTCTCCTCCGGCGAGATAAAGAACGCAGTGGAAGCGGCACCGCCCCAGTAATACTCACCCGGCGTACCAATCACCTGAGCCACCGCAGGGTCCAGCAGTACCGCAAACCCCAGCCCGAAGCCAATCCCCTCCATGGTCGTCTCCAGAAACTGAGGCTGGCCAAGCGACGCCAGATCACCATCACCGGGCAAGTGGTTGGTGGCCATGTACTCGAGTGTTCGAGTACCAATGATCCGCTCACCATTCAGTTCACCACCTCCCAGCAACATCTTGCAGAACTGCATGTAGTCATGGGCGGTAGACACCATGCCACCGGCGCCTGAAAAGTACGTCCTGGGCTCAAGATAGCGGCTGCTGGCGGGTGCGTCCTGCAATTCATAGCCGCGGTTGCCTTCTGGAGAAAACCGGTAGCATGCCGTCAAACGATCCGCCTTGTCCGGCGGAACATGAAACCCCGAGTCATTCATCCCCAGGGGGGCGAGAATGTGCTCCTTCAGGTATTCATCCAGAGGCTGGCCGGAGAGCACCTCACACAGATAGCCGACGATATCGGTCGAAATACCGTAATTCCATTCCGACCCGGGATGGCAGTGCAGTGGCAGTTTCCCCAGCACCTTGACCATCTCGGCAAGCGTTCCACCCTTGTGCATTTCGGAACGTGCATAGAGCGTCCCCACCGGGAGTGTAGGCGAGGCACTCACCAGCCCGGACGTATGCATCAGCAGATCCCTCACGGTCATCGCCCTGGCTGGACGGCTCACCGTGTAGTCGTCTGCATTACCGCCTTTGTCCAGCACCCGAAGATCAGAAAATTCAGGGATGTACTTCGCGGCCGGATCATCCAGCTGAAATAACCCCTGCTCATACAGCCGCATCAATCCCACACTGGCGATCGGTTTGGTCATGGAATAGATGCGAAAAATGGCGTCTGGTGTCATCGCCCTGCCGGCCTCGTCATCCATGTTGCCGTGGCAGGATTGGTAGACAAGCTTGCCATCCCGCGCCACCATCGCGATGGCGCCAGCCATCCTGGATGATGTCACATAACCATCGACGAGCCGATAGAGGTTTTCCAGTTGTTTCCCGGACATCCCGACAGATTCCGGCGTCGCGTCGCATCCTTCACTGAACTGCATGATCCTGTTGCCCCCAGTATTCACCTACCAGGACAGCACCATAGCGCAAATGAAAGCGCAAAATGACAAAAAAATGATTCGCGAGTAAAGTAGACACCGGATGTATCCAAAGGAGTCGGCATGCACCTCATCTTCCTCCACGGCGTACCGGGCGTCGGTAAGCGAACGGTCGCCATGGAACTCGCCAGGGAACTGCATTATCCGTTTCTGAACCTATCACATCTTGGGACGTTGCTGGGGCCCGTATTCGGCTATTCATCACCGCAGTACAATCAAATCCGGGATCAGGTCACGAGGCAACTACTGACGGAATCCATGAGTCTGCCGGAAGACGGCATCATCTCTTCGTTCACTTTCGAGCCATCGGTACCGCTGGACGACTATGGCGCCTTCATCAAGGCAGCACAGGATTCGGGCGGCATCGGAATCTTCGTAGGTCTTACCTGCGACGAGGCAGACCTGAAGGATCGGGTTGAATCTCCGGAACGTGCCAATCTGGACAAGGTGAACGATTTTCACCTGCTGGAGGACGCCATCTCATCAGGCGTCTACGAGATCCCAACCCTGCCGGGCCCGTCGATCACCATCAACACTTCCGGTGAGTCAGTCGAAACCACGGTGCAGAACATTCTCGCGATGTTGCCTAACGACATGAAACTGGACATGGGCTTTTAGGCGAGGCGACGACTGTGGCTGACGCCAAAACGACCGCCAACAGACTGGCCATGGTTCGACGGGTCATGTGCAGTGCCGGAGTCGACGCGCTGGTGGTCCCCCGGGAGGACGAATACCTGGGCGAGTACGTTGCACCCTCGAGCGAACGTCTGCGCTGGCTGAGCGGATTTTCCGGCTCTGCGGGAATGGCCATCGTCCTTGCTGACAGCGCCGCGATCTTTGTCGATGGTCGCTACACCATCCAGGTGCGCGAGCAGGTCTGCCCAGATCTGTTTGAAATTCATCACCTCATAGATGAACCACCACTGACCTGGCTGCTGTCACGCCCCGAGGTCAAGCACATCGGCTATGACAGCCGGGTCCACAGCTATGCCTGGCTGCTGGCGTCCGAAACCGAATGTCACAAACGCGGCGTTCATCTGGTCGAACTGTCGTCAAATCCAATCGACGCCTGCTGGCAGGACAGGCCGCCCACCTCAGGCCAACCGGTTTCAATCCATGAGATGCAGTATTGCGGCGAGACCAGCGAGCAAAAGAGAACCAGAATAGGCGCCCTGATTGGCGCGCAGCAGGCCGACGTTGCCCTCGTAACCCAACTGGACAGCATTGCCTGGCTGTTGAACCTCCGGGGCAACGATGTTCCCCGGCTGCCGGTATTTCCCGCAACCGCACTACTGCGACGTGACGGCGGGCTGACCCTGTTCGCCGACCCATCGAAGTTTCCGCGTGGCCTGAACGCTCATACAGGTGAAGGCTTTGACCTCATGCCGCAGGCACAACTCGGTCAGGCACTGACCGACCTGGCCGGGCGCACGGTGCTCTCTGACCCATCCATCAGCAACGCATGGTTACACCTTCGTTGTCTTGAGGCAGGCGCTCACCTGGTTTCCGGCGCGGACCCCATCGCGCTTGCCAAGGCCATCAAGAACTCCGCAGAACTGCGGGGCATGCGGGAAGCGCACGTCCGGGACGGTGTGGCGGTGACTCGCTTCCTCGCCTGGCTGGATGCAGAAGTCACCGCTGGCCGACTCCACGACGAAGCGCGCCTTGCAGATACGCTTCTCGACTACCGCAGGACTCAGGAATTTCGGGACCTTTCCTTCGACACCATTTCTGCCGCCGGACCCAACAGTGCCATTTGCCACTACAATCATTCCAACGGTACGCCAGCCCGGCTGACACAGGGGTCACTGTATCTGGTAGACAGCGGCGCCCAGTACCCGGACGGCACCACCGATATCACCCGAACCATTTCCATAGGCGAACCCCGCCGCGAGCACAAGCAGATGTTTACCCGGGTGCTTCGGGGACACATTGCCCTCGCCCGCGCGGTCTTCCCAGCCGGTACCAGTGGCATCCAGCTTGACGTGCTGGCCAGACAGTATCTGTGGGAAATTGGCCGGGACTACGACCACGGCACCGGCCATGGTGTCGGCGCCTATCTCTCGGTACACGAAGGGCCCCAACGAATCAGCAAGACCGCCTCATCAACACCGCTGGTGCCCGGCATGGTCGTGTCCAACGAGCCCGGCTATTATCAGGCCGGTGACTACGGGATTCGCTGCGAGAACCTGCAACTCGTGATGCAACGAGACGACAGCATGCTGTGTTTCGAGACGCTGTCTCTGGCGCCGTTCGACCGCCGCCTCATCGACCCTGAATTGCTGTCAGCGGAGGATCTCACCTGGCTGAATCAGTACCATCACAGGGTACGCTCGACACTGCTTGGGTTGGTGGACCACGAGACTGCGCAATGGTTGAAGCGCGCAACAGAGCCTCTCGATTTTTCCGGGACCGGACCCGGTGCCCGTTCAGACTGACTGCTGGTGATACAAACGCGCGAAGCTGCGCGCGGATGATTGTGCCCCCGGTGCGCTTGCCCGGCGGAGAAATCAGAAAAGCGTGTGGAGAGTACCCCGAAGACGAAATATGGGGGATCACCAGTTACCCCGAAAGGACCCATCCAGAGAAAATCAGTACAATGGCGCGACGCACGCAGTGATCCACACACTTCGCTTTCGCCTTGAGGACTCCACGCCATGACCCCCAGCACCATACTTGCGTTCCAGACCCGGCAAGCCGAACTTGATGTGGTTGGTGGCAAGGGGCGGTCATTATCAGAAATGACGCTCGCCGGATTGCCTGTACCGCCCGGCTTTCATATCACCACCGCCGCCTATCGGGATTTCGTCACCAGCAATCATCTGCAGGCACAGATCCTGAGCGAGGCGGCCAGACCCGGACAACAGGCCGAGGCATCCGCAGCCATCGGCAGGCTGTTTGCCGGGACCGGGTTGTCGCCGCTGGTCGCGCAGGACATCAAGGAGGCTTACGCGCTGCTGGGGGAGTGCCCGGCAGTGGCCGTTCGATCCTCCGCCAATGCCGAAGATCTGCCGGACATGTCATTCGCCGGTCAGCAGGATACCTACCTCAACATCATTGGCGAAGACGCCCTGCTCGCAGCAGTGCGAAATTGTTGGGTATCCCTGTGGACCCCTCGTGCGATCAGCTATCGCGAGCAGATGGGCATCGATCATGATCAGGTGGCCATGGCTGTGGTGGTACAGGTCATGGTCGAAGCGGATGTTTCCGGTATTCTGTTTACCGCCAACCCGGCCACTGGTGAACGTAGCGAGATGATTGCCAATGCGAGCTACGGGCTGGGAGAGGCGATCGTCAGTGGCGAGGTTACACCGGATACCTATGTCTTCGATCGAGATCAGAACAAAGTGAAAGAGACGATGATTGGTGCAAAGGACCGGATGATCATCTCCGACGGTGAGGGCGGGACCATCTGGCAGGAAGTCTCTGCCTCCCGAAAGAACCGGTCGTCGCTGTCCGAGGCTCACCTTGAGGGCCTGGTCCAGCTCGCCCTCAAGTCCGAACAACATTTTGGGGGCGCGCCCCAGGACATCGAGTGGGCCGTCAAGGACGATGTGCTGTATCTGCTGCAGTCACGACCGATCACCAACCTGCCACCCGCGCCACTGAAAGACCTGAAGTGGGAACCACCGGCGCCTGGTGTCACGCTGCTTCGCCGTCAGATCGTCGAGAATATGCCTGGCCCCCTGTCGCCACTGTTTGATGAACTGTACCTTGAGGTCGGGCTGCAGCAGGGAATGAATCGCAGCCTGGCGAGGGGGCAGGCACCTTATACCATCGAGGACATGACCAACGGCAACGTCCATCTGACCGTCAACGGCTATGCCTATCAACGGCGCGACTTCAAGCCGGTTGAAGGGGTTGATCCTGCTGTGCTGGCTGAATTTAATGTCAAGGGGCAGGTGGAATGGTGGACCCGGCTGGTGGACCTGTGGCGCGAGGACTGGCTACCTGACTATCAGAAGATCATCGCCGACCATGCCGGGATCGATGTGACCCGGACATCCGACTCCGAACTGCTGCACGGCATCAGGACGCTGGCGATTGAAGATGCATGCTATTGGGAGGAGGCTTCCAAGGTCTTTGCCACCGCCAAGGTAACGGACGAACAACTGCAGGGGTTTCTCAAATCGGCAGCGCCTGACCACAACTTCACGAGCGGCATGTTCCTGTCCGGGTTTAACTCCCGGACCATGCTGGCGCAAATGGACATCTGGGCCATGGCTAAACTGGTCAGCGCCGACGATGCACTCAGCGAGCTGGTCAATCGGACCCCCGCACCGAAACTGCTGGCCGCGTTACGCAGCCACCCGTCCGCGGGCCCGGTCCTCGATGCCATCGATCAGTACAACCGTACCTACGGTCATCAGATCTATTCACTGGACTTTGTTGAGCCCACGGCCCTGGAAGACCCCATTCCCGTCATGGTGGCGCTGAAGTCACAGGTTCAGGATGTCGAATACGACCCACGGCAACATCATGCCGGCGTCACCAGGAAGAGAAAGTCCGCCATGCGCGCCATTCGCAAGGCGTTGACTGAAGAACAGTTGGGGCTGTTTCGATGGCACCTGTGGAAGGCGCGCCACTTCTATCCACATCGCGAGGAAGTTGTGTTCTGGCTGGGGGCCGCCTGGCCCGTGGTCCGCACATTCGCTGCCGAACTGGGGCGACGCATGATGGATGCAGGCACATTCGATCAACCCGAGGATGTGTACTTTCTCCGCACCGACGATATCGAGCAAGCCATCGAGGCCCGGGCAAATGGCAAGGCGCTGCCTCATCTGGCTGGCGTTGCCGCCGAAGCAAGGCAATTGCGAGAGGCGAGAAAGCGCGTACACCCACCCGGGGCAATCCCGATTGAGCAGCACGCCAACGCCGCGGCCACCCAGAAGCTGAATTCAGCCGACGACAAAGTGATGAGTGGCTTTGCCGTCAGCCCGGGACGCATCGAAGGCGAAGTGAGCGTGATTCACTCTCCGGCCGATTTTGACAAGATGAAGCCCAACACCATCCTGGTGTGCCCCATGACGACACCGGCCTGGACCCAGCTCTTCTCGCATGCGACCGGCCTGGTTACCGATATTGGCAGCATCCTGGCTCATGGATCCATTGTGGCTCGTGAATTCGGCATTCCGGCCGTACTGGGGCTTGGCAATGTGACCCAGCGTCTGAAAAGTGGCCAGCACATTCTTGTGGATGGCGATGCAGGCATCATCGAGATTCTCGATTGAGCAGCAGCTCATCTCTCACACTTCATACCTCATATTCAGGAACAGGACCATGAGCAACGAGACCACCACGTTCAAGGTGACACTGGAGTTCGAAGTCACCGTCAACCCGATCGAAATACCCGAGACGCCAGCAGTCGAGAGCAAGCCCGACGCCAACAAACCGCTGGACGAAGAGGCGCTGCGAGCGGCCCTGAATGCCAAGGGACTGTCTGCCGATGATATTGAGCGATACATGGAAAAGGCCAGGGATAGCAACACCGGCAAGAGCAAAGGCGGAAAGCCGCAGGGTGCTCAGAAGGACTATCAGATGCTGCTGTACCCCCATTTCCAGGACTGGGCAGCAGCCCAACGATCTCTGCAGAATTTGATCCTGGACGATGATGATCTAAGCAGGACCTACATCAGGGAAATGGTTCGTGACCTGACCAGTGGCCAGGTTGAATCTCTGGTCACCTCGCAGTATGGCGCCCCCGGCGTTGACAGCGTCCTCAAACAAGCTATCAGGAAGCTATCAGATGAGGACCGGCAGGTGCTCCGGACCGATGAAGCGAGCCTGCTGCACGATGAGACCGAGTTGTTGGATGCATCCGTCGATTGCCGCTTTGCCGGGCTTACGGTGAACCGGCTCTGACCCCTTGATCTTGCGGGGGAGTTGCGGGGCCCTCCAAACTCCCCTCCAACCCGCTCGATCAAACACCCTGCCATAATCCCGGCGGCACTAGCGGATGCCTTCACGTTATGAGTTGAATCACGACCGTGAAGCACGTATTTTTACGCATCTTCAAAAATGCAACCTGACGAACTATGGAACAACAGAGCAAGGCCATCACCAGACCGGAAGCCGTCGCGGCATTGACCGCCCCCGGTCAATACTATGAACTGGTGGAGATCGAAGTCCACGGCCATCCGTGTCGAGTGTTCAAGAACGCGCCGGAAACGCTGCGAGAATTCTTCTACACTCACCGTTCCAGTAACGAGTTCTACATTTACGACGACGAACGCTATACGTTTGAAGACATCTACCAACTGTCGTGCCAGGTCGCTCACATGCTCGAAAGGGATTACGGCATCGCACGGGGAGACCGGGTAGCGATTTCCATGCGTAACTACCCTGAATGGGTCATCGCGTTTCAGGCGATTACTTCCATCGGTGCCATCGCGGTGTGCATGAATGCGCTATGGAAGACCGAGGAGATGGAGTACGGTCTGGAACACGCCGGGGTACGGGTCCTGATCGCCGACCAGGAGCGCATCGACCGGGTGACGCCCATCTATCACAAGCTGGCACTCAAGGTACTGGCCGTACGCCCTGACAAACCCCTGCCACGGGACATTCCACTGCTGCACGATGCCATCACCGCTCACCAGAACGTCGCCATGCCGCGCATGATCGTGCATGCAGATGACGATGCCACCATACTGTATACGTCAGGCTCGACCGGGCATCCGAAAGGCGCTGTATCCAGCCATCGCAACATCATCAATGCATTATATTCCTGGGAACTGGATGGTGCTGTGGCAGGCTATGTCATGCGCGGCGGCAAACCAGCCCCGGCAAATCCGCCCCAGCCTGCCCATCCGCCGGCGACACTACTGGGTGTGCCGCTGTTCCACGTGGCGGGTTCTCACGCCGTGATGCTCAACTCCTATCGGGCCCAACGCAAAACGGTGGCCATGTACAAGTGGGATTCGGAGATCGCCGCCGAACTGATTGAACGGGAGCGCATCTCCTCGTTTAACGCACCGGCGGCGATGACCGGTGACCTGGTGGAAATCGCAAAGAAAACCAATCGGGACCTCAGCTCATTGGCCTCAGTGGGCGGTGGCGGTGCGCCGCGCGCACCGGAACAGGTTCGAAGCATTGCCAAGAGTTTCAAGAATGCACAACCCGGCACCGGCTGGGGCATGACGGAAACCAATGCCATCGGTACCGGTATCGGTGGCCAGGATTATCTGAACAAGCCGCTCAGCTCGGGGCGCCCGTCAGCCATTCTGGACTTCGCCATCGTTGATGACGAAGGCAATCACCTTCCGGCCAATGAACGGGGCGAGCTGCTCATCCGCGGCACCTCCATCATCCGTGGCTACTGGAACCGGCCCGACGCCAATGCCGAGACGTTCGTCGACCGATGGCTGCGCACTGGTGACGTCGCGTATCTGGATGAGGACGGTTTCCTGTTTATCGTTGACCGAATCAAGGACCTGGTCATCCGGGGCGGCGAGAATGTAGGCTGTGGAGAGGTAGAGGCAGCACTGCTGACCCATGGTGATATTCAGGAAGCCAGCGTCTACGGCATACCCGACAAGCGCCTCGGCGAGGAGATCGGTGCGACCGTCTATTGCAGGCAGGCCGTAGATGAGGAATCCCTGCGAGGCCACCTGCTGGACCATCTGGCGCATTTCAAGATTCCGAAATACATTCGCTTCCACGATGAACCTCTGCCCAGAATCGCATCCGGAAAGATTGCCAAGCGCCAGCTCCGTGAGGAGCACCGCGCCGCACTGGGGATCACCTGACCGGCACCGGTGATGGCGCCGGTGCTACCCTATTACGAGGTCATTGCCGGGCATGGGCCGCCATTGCTGATGGTGCACGGCATTTTGTCATCCAGAGCCCAATGGATACCCAACGTTCAGGCCCTGCGGCAGGTGGCCACACCGGTCATCGTGGAACTCTTTGGCCACGGCCGGTCCGCGGCCCCGACAGACCCCGCCCACTACGACCCCGACCAGTACGTCGCTGCCTTCGAGGCCATCCGCAGGGAGATCGGCGCAGATCGCTGGCACGTACTCGGATATTCCCTTGGTGCCGGTCTCACGCTGCGCTATTGCCTCACGCATCCTGAGCATGTCATCAGCCAGATGTTCACCAACTCGACCTCCGCCTTTGCTGAAGAAAGCGTGACCCGCAACATCCGTGACCGTGCCGGACAGATTCTGGAACAATATGCTCGCGAGGGGCACCGCGCCATCGAGGCCATCCCGGTACACCCCAAAAACGCCAGACGCCTGCCCGGGCCGGTGATGGCTGCGCTGCTGGAGGACTGCCGTTTGCTGGATCCGGACGGGGTCGCGAGGACCATCGTCTACACCAACGGATACTCCTCGGTACGAGCCGACATTGGCAATAACCAGGTACCTGCACTGTTGCTCTGCGGTACTTTTGAACACCGCTTCGCACCCCATCGCGCCTTCGCCGAACGGCAGATGAAACACCTTCGGGTCACCGAACTGCCTGCCGGACACGCCGTCAACGCCGAAGCCAGCGATCAATTCAATGCGGCAGTGATCGAATTCATCAGTTCTGCAGAGCGCCCCTGACCGGGTCGCTCGCACCCCATCGGACAGCGACGAGGAGATCAGGGTTAAAACCGGTCTCGAATTCAGTAAACTGCAACTTTCCCAGTGGCTACCACAGTGGCAACCAGTGCATCCATGACGTATGAAATCTATCTGGACATGGATGGCGTATGCGTCGATTTCATGGGGGCGACCATAGACGCCCACGGCTTCGACTCCGGGACCATGCTGAACAAATGGCAGCAGGAGCACCCGGGCAGCCTGTTTCCCGAATCACTCTTTGGCATGTCTGCCGAGACGTTCTTTACCCATGAACGGCTGGGCGAGGCCGAGTTCTGGCGCGACCTCGCGGCCTACCCCTGGTTCGAGAGCATGTTTGACGCGCTGTCCCGTCAGGGGCATGTGGTGTTCCTGACCGCGCCCACGGACCAGCCGGGCTGTGTGGCCGGCAAACATCAGTGGCTGAAGGATACGTTTGGCAGTGGCTTCACGGATTTTATCTTCACCCGTCACAAGGATCGGCTTGCCCACGGCAACGCTATCCTGGTGGATGATCTATACCGGAATATTGAGTCATTCAGCCATCGGGATGGCCACGGCGTGCTGTTCCCGCAGACCTGGAACGACCACCACGCCCATCTCGAAGACGCCAGCGGCTTCGTGGTGCAACAAATCGAACACATTACAGGAGGTCATCGATAGACATGGCTCATGCAGTATCACAGCTACTGGATCAAACCGTCCCCATCGGCACCGAGGTGACGGTTCAGGGCTGGGTCAGAAGCAAACGGGATTCAAAGGCCGGCCTTTCATTCATTGCGGTCCATGATGGTTCCTGTTTCGACGCCATCCAGGCCGTCGTGCCCGATACGGTGGCGAGCTATGCAGACGTCGTGCTCGCCATCACCACCGGCTGCGCCGTCACCATTGCCGGAAAACTGGTGGCCTCGGAAGGCAAAGGCCAGGCCGTCGAAATCAAGGCAGATCAGGTCACCGTCGAGGGCTGGGTGGATGACCCCGAGACCTACCCCATCGCCAAGAAGCGACACACTTTTGAATATCTTCGCACCCAGGCCCATCTGCGGCCCAGAACCAATACATTCAGTGCGATTACCCGGGTTCGAACGACGCTGGCCAATGCGATTCACAATTACTTCTTCGAGCGCGGCTTTCACTGGATCAACACTCCGATCATCACCGCAAGCGATTGTGAGGGTGCCGGCCAGTTTTTTCGCGTCAGCCCCCTGGACTTCGCCAACCTGCCGCAGGCAGGGGGTGGCGTCGATTTCGAACAGGACTTCTTTGGAGATGAAGCATTTCTGACGGTATCCGGGCAGCTCGAAGTAGAGTCATACTGCCTCGCCATGTCGAAGGTCTACACCTTTGGCCCCACGTTTCGGGCGGAGAACTCAAACACCAGCCGCCATCTGGCGGAATTCTGGATGGTGGAACCGGAGATCGCCTTTGCCAACCTCAGCGACAACGCGGACCTGGCCGAAGATCTGCTGACCCGGGTATTGCAGCGGGTTCTCGATGAAAGGGAAGACGACATGGGGTTCTTCGCCCAGCGAATCGACAAGACGGTCATAGAGCGCCTGCGCAGCGTCATTGACAGCCGCTTTGAACGCATTGAGTACGGCGAGGCAGTCAAAATCCTGCAGGCGGCCAAGCAATCGTTCGAATATCCGGTGCAGTGGGGCATTGACCTGCAGTCCGAGCACGAACGGTATCTTACCGAACAGCATGTGGGGCGACCGGTGGTGGTCATGAATTACCCGGCCGGGATCAAGGCGTTCTACATGCGGGCCAACGATGATGGCAAGACCGTGGCGGCGATGGACGTGCTCGCGCCCGGGATCGGCGAAATCATCGGCGGCAGCCAGCGGGAAGAACGGCTCGATGTGCTGGATTCCCGCATCGACGATGAAATGAAGAAGGAACTGTGGTGGTATCGGGACCTTCGGAGATACGGTACGGTACCCCACGCGGGCTTCGGACTGGGGTTTGAACGTCTGCTCAACTACGTGACCGGCATGGAGAACATCCGGGATGCGATCCCGTTTCCCAGAACGCCCGGTAACGCACACTTCTGATCAGACCCGCGGGTCAGACAAGGCCAAAGGAGGCACCATGGCACTGAAGGACGAATTGATACTGGAGCAGATCCAGATCGGGCCCATGCAGAACTTCACCTACCTGATTGGCTGCCAGCGGACCCGCGAGGTAGCCCTGGTGGACCCCGCCTGGGACATCGAAGCACTGATGGAGATCGTCGGCGAACGCGACTACAAGGTCCATAGCGCCCTTGTGACCCACTATCATCCCGACCATTGCGGTGGCTCATTCGGACAGAACAAGGTTCCCGGCGTCGCGGAACTGCAGGCTGTCAATCCCGTCAAAGTCTACGCACACAAACAGGAGGTGGATGGCCTGAAGAAAGTCACCGGGTTGTCCGACAGTGACATCAGTAGCGTTGAATCCGGAGATACCCTCAAGATCGGTGACATCGAGATTGAATTTCTCCACACGCCGGGCCACACGCCCGGATCTCAGTGTTTCAGGGTGAAGCACACTCTTGTGTCCGGCGACACCCTGTTTATCAACGGCTGCGGTCGGGTGGACCTGCCGGGGTCGAACGTTGATGATATGTATCACAGCATCCAGAAGCTCGCCGGGCTCCCGGACGACACGCTGCTTCTGCCCGGGCACAACTACGGGCCGGTTCCCAACGCCACCATGGGCGATACCAAATCACAGAATGTCTACATGCGCATCAACAGCCTTGAGAGCTGGCGCATGATGATGCAGGGCTGACGGGCGGTCGCTTTGATGGCCTCCAGGCCCTATGGCGTGGCTGGCTTGCCCAGGTGCCTGCGCAGCACATGAGTCGCCCCGGCGTCGAAGCCACCAAAGCTCTCCACCTCACCACCAATCCACCGGACCTGCACTTCACTGACGGCGCTGGCACTGCCAAGGCCAAAATGGACCCTCGGATCATGGGACGCGAGGTAACTCGCAGATGGCTGCACGTCCCGATACAGACGGCCGGACCCCACTCCCAATGAGACCGTGGCCCCATGGGCATCCCGGCTGCCGTCGATCACCTTGAAGCGTATCCAGTTGCCTCGTTCTGTGCGATTCATCAGCAGGTACGGGGCAGCATCCCGATTGGTGACGACCAGATCGAGTCCACCATCGTCATCCACATCACCCACGGCAAGACCACGACTGGTATGAGTCAGCGTCGGGGAGATTCCGCCGGACGGTTCGACCTCCTCGAAACGAAGGACGCCTTCAGAGATGACGCCTCGCAAAAGGGTATTGGGCTCGGCGTAGCCATCGTACTCGGTCGCCTTGGCGACCGTCACCTTGCCGTTGGCATGATAGATGTCCAGCCGACCATCGTTGTCAAAATCCGCTAGGGTGACACCGAACCGGGTGTGGCGCATGCTGACGGGCGCAAGGCCCAATTGCTGGGTCATGTCGTAAAAGTAGGTACCCTCGTTGCGGAAAAATGAATCACTCTGCATTTCCAGATTGACCACCAGCAGATCAGTGTCGCTGTCATCGTCAATATCCGCTGCTGCCACCCCCATCCCGGCCTTCTCATATCCCTCTGAATCCATGGCACAACTCCACAGCATACATTCTTCGGCAAACCGCATGTTTCCCAGATTGATCCAGAGCTGATTGACCAGAGTGTCATTGGCGACAAAAATATCTGTCCTGCCATCGCCATTGAAGTCTGCCCCCACCACCCCAAGGCCATTGCCGAATGCAACGTTGATACCCGCCTCTGCGGTGATGTCAGTAAAAGTACCGTCGCCGTCGTTGCGATACAGACGGTCCATGGCGGGTGCGTCATATACCGTGGGGCCACAGTAGGTAATAAAAAAGGCGGACCCGAAACAGTCCTGCTCGATGTCACGGGTCCAGTGCAGATAATTCACGACAAACAGGTCAAGGTCACCATCCCCATCGAGGTCAAGAAACGTGGCTGCCGTACTCCAGCTTGGGTCACCTACGTTCGCCTGCGCGGTCACATCGGTGAATCGACCGTGGCCATCATTGTTCAACAGGACGTTGGCACCCAGGTTGGTAACATAGAGGTCGGTATCACCATCGTTGTCGTAATCCCCTGTCGCTACGCCCATGCCATAGCCCCGGTCGCCCGCTCCACCGCCATCGGCAACCGGGTCGAAATAACCGTCGCCACGATTCAGATAGAGGCGATTGGCCGAGAGTTCATCCTCGATCATCCGGTCCACCCGGCCGCTCTGCACCAGGTACAGATCAAGGTCGTCATCGCCATCGAGGTCTGCCAGCGCCGCACCTGCGCCAATCATCTCCGGCATCATCGGGCGGCCGTCGTACCCGGAATGGTGGACGAAATCGATACCTCGAACGGCGGCCTGTTCTTCGAACCAGGGCTTGTCTGCCGGTGTACAGGCAGAAACTGCCAACGTCATCCCGAGCAGCCCTGAGCGTGCCCGTACCAGGCACGCCGTTGTCGTGCCGGGATGTCTTCCGGATGGTACAGCGTGTGGCCAGAACTTCCATGAAGGCCCTGAGCGTGTCGGTATCAGACACGCCATCGTCTTGCGGATTCGCACGGTGCGGAAACGGAATTTATGAAACAGCCCTGAGCGTACCCGTGTTAGCACGTCGTCCTGCTGGGAAGTATCCCGGATTCGCACAGTGTGGGAACGGAATTTATAAAACAGCCCCAGCAGCGTTCGTCGTGACATCGGGATTCTCAAGGGCGGGCCTCCAGCTGGCGCAAACGAATCTCAATATCCCGGATCTGTGCGGGACTGGCCCCATACTGCCTGGCCTTTTCCTTGGCCCCACGAGCCTCAGCAATGCGGCGCTGCTCACCAAGGCTCCGGGCAAGGAACACATAACCCGGTGCAAATTCCGGCGCCAGTTCCACCACACGCTCAAACTGTTCGGTTGCATCTGTCCATCTGCCCAGCTCGACATGGGCGAGCCCCAGGTAGAAACTGGTGGTTTGCTTTCCGGGCTCAAACTGCAGCGATGTTTCAAACGCTGCCCTGGCCTGTTCAAATTGTCCAAGACCGAACAACAGCCTGCCGCGTTGCTCGTGAGCATAGGCGCGGGACCCATTGAGAGCCAGCGTCCGGTCTATGTGCACCAGTGCGGCTTCCAGTTTACCCTGCTGTCTGAGCAGATTGGTCATCGTGATGTGGAACGGTATGAACGTCTCATTGAACCCAAGACCGCGCTCAATCGTCTCTTGCGCCAGTTCGGCGCGACCGGCGCGGTCAAGGGCAATACCGGTGGAGTTCATGAGATTACAGGCGAGGAAGAACTCATCGGCGCGGGCGCAGTGGGCTTCGGGATGGTGAACCTGCAATCGCCTGATGATTTCGAGTGATTCATCAATTCTCCCGGCCGCCGACAGTTCCTGGGCATACTGAAAACTGGCATAGCCCCTGACGTGGGCATTTCGCTGTTCATGAAGGGGGTCCGACCAGGTCAGTCGCTTCGCATCCTTGCTCTTTGCCAGCGCGACCCGGGCTTCGTCTACTCGACCGAGCCCTCTCAACGCCTCCCCCAGTGTTCGGTGAACATAGGGGTGATCCCAGGTGCGGGCGAGCGGTACCAGCAGTTCAGTGGCAGCCTGGACATCACCCCGGGCGATCATGACCCTTGCACGCCCAAGCAGGGCCGCCGGACCGGCATCCTGGGCCTCGGCCAGTTCAAACGCTGCCATGGCCTCGTCCAGTCGACCGAGCTCCAGCAACCAGCTCCCCTGCCAGAGCCTCGAAGCCGGATAGTCTGCGTCAAGGTCGATGGCCCGCTGGAGCGACGCCAGCGCCCCCTCATAGTCACGCTGCTGCGCCAGCAACTGGGAACTGAAATAGGGCCATCGAAAGTCGGCAGGCTCGATTGACTCCGCCTGCTGGTAGGTCTTGATCGCTGCCTCATTGAAGCCATTGATGTCATAGGCCATCCCCAGACGCCCGCGGACAAAGCCCGACCCTGGGTTGGCGACCGCCGAGCCATGCAGTGATTGCAGATGTCCGGCAAGGTCCTGATCGGAAGAGTCAAGCCCCGCCTCAATGGGTTCACTGACGGCGGCGTCACCGCCCGGATTCGGACAGCCCGGTAGAACAAGCACAGCCAGTACAATGATGACCGGGCCTGGTACACAAACAGGATTCATATCAGTGCGAGGTTTACCAAAAGCAAACATCCATGCAATGAGCGGGCGAAGTAAGGCTGGTCAACGGCCCAACCTTACGAAAATCCCGGAGTGGGCACAATGCATGGAAGTCCGGTATACAGATGTAAAAAAAGCGCACCGCCGGAGCAGTGCGCTCTTGATAGACCAGGCAGGACCTTCGACAGCAAAGTCAGAAGGTCCAGACCACACTTACAGCTGGTAGTTGATCGTCAAACCAAAGCGGCGCTCATCGGTGACGGTACCGGCCACAGGACCGGTGACACCGTTACCTTCACGCGGAGCGTAACCCTGGACTGCGACCTGATCAAGCAGGTTGGTCACCCACGCAGAAGCGCTGTAGGTACCCGAAGGAGAGGTCCAGTTGGCCCTGACATCCCAGCGCGCGTATTCCGGCACGCTGTAGAGGTCCAGATTGGACTCATCAACATACATGCTGTCACGCCAGCTGAAGACTGTGACCCCTTCCAGACTTCCCCAGTCACCACGAATGGGAACGTCGTAGCTAACCGTCGCCGACAACTTGTGCTTCGGCTGGTTGCGCAGTGAGTTACCACCGAAGTTCACCGCGCCCGTATTGATCACGGTCACCACATTGCCCTCATCGTCCGTTACCTCGGTAGTGGACGGCGAATTCGTAGTACCGGCAGGTGTGCAGCAGTAGGTGGTTTCATAGGCTCCAAAGCTGGAGTGCATGAACTCATAGAAGCCACGAACGGTCAGGCGATCATTGATCTGCCACGCCCCCTGCAGCTCAATACCGGAAATCTCGGTACCATCGACTACATTGGTTTCACCCGTATAGAGGGATTGACCCGGTCGGATCTCGGCAGGTGTCCGGCGTCGCTGGGCCTGGACCCAGAATGCGTCGAAATCCTGGTAGTAAGCGCTCACCTCAAGCTGGACAGTGTTGTCGAAAAACAATCCTTTCAGCCCGCCTTCGTAGTTGATCATCGACTCCTCGTCGAAGCCCTCGCCCAACAGGTTGCCGAAACCGGCGAAACCACCCGGTCGATAGCCGTGGGAAATACGGCCATACCACATCATGTCTGAGTTCGGCGAGTACTCCGCACCAACATTCCAGGTCGTTTCCTTCCAGGTACGACGTTTGGAGTCAACAAACGTGCGGCTATCCGGAATCGGATTGCCACTCGCGTCCTTGTTGATCCCAACATAGCCGCAGCATGTATAGTCGTACTGCTTGCTCCTCAGGATGGCGAAGGCAGAGTTGACCCGGACCCCGTTAGCATTGATATAGAAACTGGAGCCGGTGAAGTCGTTCTGGTCATGTTCCTTGTGATCATCGTTATAGCGCAGACCACCAAAGACCTTCCACTGGTCGTTGAGTACATACTCTGCGTTGCCGTAGATCGCTTTGGATTCATAGGTAACATTGCCGTAGAAGAACTGAAAGGCCGGACCACCCGCGACATGCGCAAAGCCGTTGGTCACGTCGCTCCAGTTGGCCGCGTAGCTGGCACCATGACAACCCTGAAGAAATCCTGCAGCCTTATTGGCTGGCTTGCTTGGGTCGCGGGCTTCACGCCACAGATTGGTGCCATTGCGTGCCACCAGTTCCGCCTCACAGATCTCAGAGGTATCGACGTAAAAACCCGGCACATTCAGGTTGTTGTTGCCCGTCTCGACGCCATTGAACAGCTCGGAATAGACATAGGGTTCGTCACCCTTGATGTTGGTATAACCCAGCGTGTAATTGAAGGGCCCGTCGTTGCTGGACACCAGCGAGAACTCATGGCTGTCCTGATCTGAAGTGAACAGATAATCGTTCATCTGATCCGCATAGGCGCCATTACCCTTGCCGTCGAGCGCACACCGGGGATGGGTCTGGCCGGCCTGCAGTTCACCAGAGAGCACACGAGGGTGAATCGGCGAACAGACTCCGCCCCCCTGGCGGCTGGTCCCGTCGATGTCATTTCGGCTCTGCTGTCTCGTGTCCCGATTACCGAACTTGTAGATAATCTCGTGGCTGTCGTTCAGCATATAGTGCGCTTCCAGCGTCACCGACTCCTGGGTGTTGTTCTGCAGAATCGGTGCATTGAGATCCACTTTCAGCTGCAGATCCTCACCATCGCAGACCACCGGCGTCCCCGGGGTCCGGGTACCATCATTGTTAAAGCCAGGGCAGTTGGCCACCGCCGGGTTCTGACTCAGCCCGAAAAACGGGTTGATCTGAAGAATCGGATTGCCGTTGGCATCCCGGATCGGCTGCGGATCATCGGAGCCGATGGTCGCAGGATCGATGGTAAGGAGCGGTTGGCCATTGGTATCGAGTAGGAACTGCTGCTCGACATTGCGTGCACCGATGACCAGAGACACCCGCGGGGTACCCTTGTCTTCGAGTTTGGAATAGCGTGCAGTAATGTCCCAGCGATCGTTCTTGAATCGCAACTGCGGCGAATAGATCAACTGATCCGGTTCACCAGCATCGGGGCCAGGGCCAATGTTCTCGATAACCCCGTCACCGACCAGTCGACTCAGTCCCAGCCGGTAGGCGAAACCGGTGTCCCCGATAGGGCCACCGAACGCAACGTTGGCCTGCTGCGAAGCCTGGTCTGTAAATTCAGCCGAAGCCTTCACGTCGAAGTCATAGGTGGGCTTCTTGGTGACGAAACTGACGGACCCGGCGATCGCCGCCTTGCCGCCGGTGGTCCCCTGCGGGCCCCGTGCGACCTCAACACGTTCCACATCGAACATCGCACCCTGATCCAGCCCGTAGGACTGGTCACTGTAAACGCCATCGATGTAAACGGCCACGGAGACATCCTGGAAGAAGTTCACGGAGCGGTCATTGGCGACACCACGCATGACGATGTGACCGTCCTCGTTCTTGCCGCCGCCCTGACTGCGAGGGCCAATCTGCATGCCTGGCACCAGAACTTCCATATCGTTGGTGTTCTGGATCCCCAGTCTCTGAATCAGGTTGTTGTTGAAGCCGGTGACGGTCATGGCACGATCAAGCGAGGAGGTCTCTCCCCGTTCTGCCGTCACTATGATTTCTTCAATCGCCTTACGTTCACTGTCTTGTTCCTCAGCGGAATAAGAAGCTGGAACCGCGGCTACGGCAAGTGCGCAGCCCAGCGATATCGCTACTCTTTTCATCATGAATCCCCCATTAGGTTAAGACCTGCAATGATGCAGGGTCCCGAACATCGCAGATCGCGCCACTCAACTCATCCTCATACGTCATTGACCGGCGCCAATCCCGATTCGAGTATCTTCGAATTCTGCAGGAAAAATGCAAGTCGGCTGCTAAAGAACTCACCCAATTTATTCAGAAATATACCTACATTTCCGATGATCACGACGACTCTGCGCACGGTGTCGATGGAGTCGTTGATCATTTCCACGGGCAAATTGGCAAGGCTCCGACTGATCTGAAATACTGCAGACGGATAACACCATCATAGAAATTGAACGGAGGCCGATGTGACCAGAAACTGGTTGTCCCAACCCGCGGTCTGCATGGTGCTGGCGATTGCTTTCACAACCTGCGCCCGTGCAGATGAGCGTGGAGATTTCGAGCAGTCATACGCCCGGTATGAGCGCCATATGGAAGCCAACGAACCGGAGCTGGCCCTCGCCAGTGCAAGAGACGCATATCGCCTCGGGACCAGGCTTTTCGGCCAGGACAGCGTTAACACCGCAAACCTCGCGATCAACTACGCCACGCTGCTCAATGACAGCAATGACTTCAAATCCGCCCGCAAGGTCCTGAAAGGGAAACTACGGATACTGGAAGCCCGCTATGGCAAGGACGCCGTTGAGCTCGTACCCATCGCTATCCAGACGGCCCGCGCTGCGAAGGACCCGACTGCGGCACTTGAGCATCTGCAACGGGCAGCCAGCCTCAGCCAGGGTTATGAAGATGACCTGATGGAGGCCCAGAGGAACTTCGACATTCTGACGATTCTGCTGGCCAGAGGCGGCACTGCTCTGACTGAGCCCTATGTGGACCGCGCCTATGAGATCTACTCCGACCGTCTGGATGCCAGGGATTTTCGACTGGGTCTGATGGCGTATCACAAATCTCGATGGGCGAGCCACCACAGCGAGTTCGATCAGGGCATTGACTATCTTCTTCAGGCTCTGGTTGCCTTCAAGGGCGCGCCCAACGAACCGATGGGTGATCTCGAACTCAATGTCAGGATACAACTGGTTCAACTCCTGGAGCAGCTGGGTCGGTCGGACCAGGCTACCGAACATCTGCTGAAGCTGAGCGCTGCCATCCCCTGGTCCGCATCGGCTGAACCCGTCTATCGAAGGCAGGCAGAATTCCCGCCCGGGGTGGTTCAGTCCCTCAAGGATGGCGCCGTCCGGTTGTCTTTTACCGTGGATGGAAACGGCTTTGTCACTGACCCAAGGGTCATCGAATCATCCAATGCAGTACTCAACGATGCAGCAATCCGGATGGTTCTTGGGTTCCGCTACGTGCCGCGCCTGGTCGATGGGCACACGGTTTCGACACCGGGTGTCGAATACCGCGAGAGTTTTACTTTTGCCGCAGGACAGAAACCCGGGGCAAGCCGATTCACCCGTGCCCCGGTACGTGGATTCATGAATGAGGACCTGTTCGACATCTCGGGGTGCAGTTCAGAAGTCAGCACCGCCCGAAGCTGTGAACTCCTCGGCCCCGGCGGCGGCGGAAAGTAGCGCTTGATCCAGCAGCCTTGAGCGTGCCCGTCTCAGGCGCGCGGTAGCGTGCAAGGTCGTTCGTGCAGAGGTTCGAGCAAAGAAAGTGCCACGCTGGCACCTCGTATCAGTAACTTTCATCAAAAGCACCGACAAAGGGAATTTCTGCAGTGCTGGGTCAAAGGACCTGACCCCTGCGCCTTATGGTAGATCCGATTAGCAAGTGGGGATGGCGAGGGATATCGCTGGAAACGGGTTTTGGTTACTACATCATCATGGTGTCACAAACTCGCAATCTGATCCGGAGGATCGGATGAGTTTCCTGTCCAGAGTAGCCATCTTGCAGTCCAGTGCCTCGGCGAGCGAAACATACCACGCATCATAGGTGCTGAGGTTTTTCCTCAACGCCCATATCCGTGCTGCAAGAGGATAGTAGGGGTAGAGCTCAAGATTAAGTTGTAGCAGGTCCTCGTGTGCGCTATTCGCGACCCGTTCGGACACGACACCCGCGCGTTCCAGTCTTCTGAGCACATTGGTCACTTCGACGACAATGAGTTCTGGTGCCACAGGCTCACTGTTGCCGATAAGTGCTTCAGCCCACCGTCCGTTGGTGCCCGTGTCGGTCAGCGCAGAAACCACCACCGATGCATCCAGAACAATGATCACTTTCGGTCGGCGTTTCTCGCCCGCAATATGGCTGAGGGTGGTACCAGGCCACCTGTTGCCTGTTTCCTCACTCTGACTTTATCCAGCCAACCGTCCATAGTTGGCCTGGATGCCATGCGTTCCAGTTCCAGACGCAGGAACTCCTGCATGGACCTGCCCTGTGATGCAGCCCGTGAGGCCAGTTCATCACGGACTTTCTCGGGCACATCTCGGATGGTGATCTGCACAGTCATGCATGTATATTGCCATCAGTGCTGGCGAAATGAAAGCGTTCTATCCGTATCCCTGAGGCAAATGTGTGCCTTGGCCACGCGCACTCTCAAGGCGGCTAGACCAGTCTCTCGGCAAGGGTTTCATTTCATGACATAATCGCCGCCACTATGCAAAACAGCTATCTCAACAATCTCAAGGTTCTGGACATCTCCCAGGGCGTGGCCGGTCCATTCGGTGCCAAGCTGCTTGGTGATCTTGGTGCAGATGTCGTGAAAATCGAACCCCCCGGGGGCGATGTCAGCAGGCAATACGGGCCGTTCCCCGGAGGCAAGGCTGATCCTGAGCAGAGCGCGAGCTTTTTCTTTTTCAATACCAGCAAGCGTGGAATGGTACTGGACATCGATAGCGCAAACGGCAAGGACACCCTGGCGCGTCTGGTGACCGAGTATGACGTGATCATCGCGGGCGAGTCCGAGGAAGTACTGAGCAGGCGCGGCCTGTCATATGCAGACTTTTGTCGATGGAACCCCAATATCATCCTGACCACGGTTTCCGGTTTTGGCTCTTTTGGGCCGCATTCCGGGTACCAGAGTTCGCACCTGGTCGCGAGCGCCATGGGCGGCTGGTCAACTCTTTGTGGTGTCCCGGACCGTGAACCACTCCAGACGGGCGGTGCAACCAGCGAGACGCTGGCCGGAGCATTCGCTGCGGTGGCCACCTCTATGGCTGTGCTTGGCCGGTACGCACACGGTCGCGGCGAACACGTGGACGTCAGTGTCCAGGAAGCCGTCCTCGCCTGTGCATCTTTCCCGACCCTGACCTATGAGTACCACGGTTTTACGCGCGATCGATACTCAAGTGTCGGCGGCGGGGCAGGTGCGTGCTACATGATCCCTACCCGTGAAGGCTACATAGGACTCAATGCACTGACAGTTGCCCAGTGGAGAATGTTGTGTCGCTTCCTCGGGCGCGAGGACATCATTACCGATCCTCATTTTCAAGGCGTGTCGTGGAATCGGCCTGACGAGCGACTTGAGGAGATCCGGGAGGCATTCGGCGAAGCCGTCAAGGATAGAACCGCCGAGGAGCTTTTTCACGAGGCACAATCACACCGCGTCCCGTTCGGGCTGGTTCCTGATCTGGCCAAGGTGTTTACGCTTCCTCCATTTGTAGAACGCGGCTTCTTCCAGAAGATCAGCCATCCAGTAACCGGCCCGGTGACCATACCCGGCATACCGTTTAATGTTTCGGGGCGAGACGATAAGATCAGGATCCGGCGCCCGCCACTTCTCGGCGAGCACCATGACGAAATACTGAACGCGCTGAAGGCAGCGCCGACGGTTTCGGAGAACCCCCGCTCAGATTATCCAAACCCGCTTCCTCTCAAGGGATTAAGGGTCATCGACCTGTCCATGTTCTTCGCCGGCCCGGTCTGCACGCAGATTCTTGCAGATGCCGGCGCGGACGTGATCAAGGTAGAGTCGGTTCAACGCATTGACGGCTGGCGCGGCAGCGTCCCACCGCCAGGCAGCACCGCACCTGCCTGGGAATCAGCGCCTCACTTCAACTGGGTAAATCGCAACAAGCGCGGTATTACACTGAACCTCACAGACCCTCGTGGTACCGAGATTCTCAAACGGCTTGTTCGTGACGCCGACGTCGTCATCGAGAACTACACGCCTCGCGTCATGGACAAGTTCGGCCTCGGCTTTGACATCCTGCGGGAGATCAAACCCGATATCATTATGATTTCGCTCCCGGGATTCGGCTCTGACGTTACCTGGCGTGACTACGTTGCTTTTGGCATGTCGACAGAACAGATGTCCGGACTGGCCCATCTCACGGGGTACAATGACGACGGACCGCTCTTCACCGGCACCACAGGTGGTGACATCTACTCGGGCGCGATGGGCGCTCACCTGGTGCTGGCTGCCCTTCATGACCGCCGCACCACCGGAACCGGGCAACATATCAACCTCAGCCAGGCCGAGGCCTGCAACCTCTACGTTGGGGATGCCATGACAGGCTATTCCCTTACCGGGGTTGATCCTGGACGAAGGGGCAACAGCCACACACTGTTTGCACCACAGGGGATCTACCCATGTCGTAACGACCGCTGGATCGGCATCAGTTGCCTAACGGATGGGCAATGGCGAAGCCTAGCAGATCTGATCAATGCTGAACTGGTGGCGCGTTTCCCGGATGTCAAAGCGCGGCAAACGCCGGAACTGGATGATATTATTCGTGACTGGACACTCGGCCACGATGCCGACGCACTGATGTCTGACCTGCAGGGTCTGGGCATCGCGGCCGGCATCGTACAGAACGGTCCGGACCTGCTGGCAGACCCCCAGCTTGCAGCGCGCGGCAGCCTGCTGGTACAGGACCGGCCCGGCATTGGTGAGAAGCACTATCCCAATCAACCCTATCGATTTCGCAATGCGATGGCCCCCCCAAACGAGCGTGCTCCACTGCTGGGTGAACATTGTGTTGAAGTGCTTACCTCAGTGGCAGGTGTGAGCGATGAAGAACTGGGTGAACTGTTTATTGATGACGTCATCGGCATGGACCCTGTTGCTTCGCGTTAGCAGCTTGAGCGTGCCCGTCTAAGGCACACAGTAGCCGGGCAAGAAAGTACTCACGCTGGCGCCTTGTATCAGTGAACCCATGAAAGATCAGCCGACGATCAGGGTAGATGCTCTTCGGTGAGCTCGCAGAAGGTCAGCCGTGAACATTCCGTGCTGACACCCCTGCCGAAACAATCCAATCCGCGACCTTATCTCTATGGAACTACGGAGGGTCACCGGCCTGTCATTGAGCGAATCCGTGCCCCAACGGCAAAACCAGGAAATGATATCCTTGCAGCCATCAGACCACCGGGATGCGATCCATGGACAAGGTAGAAACGGGCACTGAGGAACTCCTTTGCGAAATCACAGACCGCGTTGCGATTGTGACCCTCAACAAGCCCCACAAAAAAAATGCGCTGGGGGATATCCTGACCCCGGCACTGCGGGCAGTACTGCCGGAACTGGAATCCCGTAAGGACGTCGGTTGCGTGCTGATCACCGGGGCCGGGGACGCCTTCTGTTCAGGTGGGGACGTGAGCGGTATGAGCGGTGGTTCCGGTCCGGTTCGCAGCGCCCGCGAGCGCATTGAAGAGCTGACCCGCAAACAACTGACTCTGACCGGGCGCCTTTACGACCTTGCCAAACCGACCGTCGCCGCCCTACCCGGCGCCGCCGCCGGGGCCGGTCTTTCGATTGCGCTCGCCTGTGACCTGCGGGTCGCCTCCGACAACGCGTTCGTCACCACGGCATTCCGGAACATCGGACTCTCCGGGGACTATGGTGCAAGTTGGTTCCTGCCGCGCCTGGTGGGGCTCGCACGGGCAAAAAAGCTGATGTACCGGTCAGAACGCATCGGTGCCGCCCAGTGCCGGGAATTCGGCCTGGTGGACGAGGTCTTCCCCCGGCAGAGCTTTCGTGAACAGGCCTTCGAATATGCCCGGGACATCGCACACGGGCCAACGGCAGCGCTCGGGCGCATGAAGCTGAATCTGCAGGCAGGACTCGAACAGTCCCTCGCGCTGTCTCTGGCCCTGGAAGCCGAACACATGATCAACACTGGCGACAGCAATGAGGCCCGTGAGGCCATTCGGGCATTTCTGGAAAAGCGCGCACCCAGGTTCCACTGACGGTTCCACTCAAGACCTGGGGAAGCTCTGATTAATTGAATTTTTCGTGAGAGCAAGGCGGAGGCGCCCGCAGAAAATCGCGAAAACGCCTCAATTTCGCGATGTTACGAGGACGACTCCAACGCAGCTATCGCGGAAAAAGACTCTAATCAGAGGTTCCCTGGCAGGATGCAAGCTGGCGGTTGATCTGCTACAAAGCCTGCTCACTGGGCCGCAGTTCCACCCGCACCTGCGCCCGCAACACATTTGACTGGTGGTGAACTATGGCTCTTTTCCTGGGCATCGACAGCGGCACGCAGAGCGTCAAGGCTGTGGTCTATGACACGGATACCCAGCGCGTGATGGCAACGGGTCAGGCGTCACACCGGATGATAGAACACCTTCCAGCTGGGCACATGGAACAGGACCCTGCTTCCTGGACGACGGCCATGGATGCGGCCATCCTGCAGGCACTGGATCACGTCGACCGGAGCGCAATTCGGGGCATTGGCGTCAGCGGACAACAGCATGGCTTCGTTCCGCTGGATGATCGTGGTGCGGTGATTCGACCGGCCAAACTGTGGTGCGATACCAGCACTGTAGAAGAGTGTCGCCTCATTTCCGAAGCCCTCGGTGGCGACGCGGCCGTAATCGACACCATCGGGAACCGGATTCTGCCCGGTTATACCGCGCCAAAGATTCTCTGGCTGAAGCGTCACGAGCCTGACCACTTCGCCAGACTAAGGCATGTGCTGCTACCCCATGACTTCCTCAACTTTTATCTGACCGGAGAGTACTTCATGGAGTTCGGCGATGCATCCGGATCGGCAATGATGGATGTGCGCTCACGCACCTGGAGCACCAGAGTATTGGACGCGATTGATCCCCTGGTCGCCGGATATCTGCCTGCCATTTCCGAAAGCGACAAAATCTGTGGAACCCTGAGACCGCCCATTGCCCGCCGGTATGGACTCTCCGAGCGTGTCATCGTCAGCGCCGGTGGCGGCGACAATATGATGGGAGCCATTGGCACTGGCAATGTCACCTCCGGCGTCGCCACGGCGAGCTTTGGGACAAGCGGTACAATCTACGCCTTCAACGACGTGCCGGTGATCGATCCACAGGCAGAAATCGCCGCTTTCTGCGACTCAACCAACGGTTACCTGCCCCTCATGTGCACGATGAATGTCACCGCGGTGTCGGAACCATTCCGCCACCTGTTCTCGAAAGATCACGACGCCTTGAACGCTGCGATCGAAACTGCCCCTCGCGGGGCTGGCGGCCTCGTACTGCTCCCCTACTTCGACGGCGAACGCACACCGTCGATTCCCATGGGATCTGGCGTCCTGATGGGCTTGAACGCCAATAACATGAACCCCGACTACATGATTCGAGCCGCCATCGAAGGCATCACGATGGGAATGAACTTTGGCCTGAGACGCCTCAATGAACTCGGCGTCACCACCCGCGAGATTCGGCTGACCGGAGGTGGCGCGCGTAGCCCTGCCTGGCGGCGAATCATCGCGGACGTATTCGGTGTACCGGTCGTGTGTATGGTCGAAGATGAAGGCGCTGCGCTGGGGGCCGCCCTGCAGGCCGCCTGGTGCTGGCAGCGTCAATCCGACGCGGGGTTGACGATTGACGCCATTGTCCAGGGCGCAACAGCACTCGATGAGTCGACGCGTTTGGAACCTGATCCGGCCTCGACGGCCCGGTACAACGAAATCCAGTCATTCCACACCAGTCTTTCAAAGGTAATGGAACCCGTCTTCGAGGCACATTCCCGCGCCTTTCGTTAGCCTTCTTTCGTAAGCACCTTCCGCAATCACCCTTCCGTTGTCGCCCCTTATGATAGTACGCTGATCGACAGATGGCACTGGCCACCCGACGCTCTACAGGGGTACTACACGGTACAGTACGGTACTACACGGCACTACTCGGGAAAGCGCCGGCGATGATCGAGAAACACGAGGCACCCCCGCTGTCCTGATGTTCGTAGAGCCTTATCCGCATTGGAAATCTGGTATTCTCTGATTCAGCTTTGTTCAACAGGAGAGCGCGATGAGCCTCGCTGATTTTTCACTGGAAGGCAAGAAGGCCCTCGTCATAGGCGCCCGCCGCAATGTCGGCAAGGGTTTTGCCCTGGGGCTGGCCGAGGCAGGCGCAGACGTTGCCGTCACTGACGTCAACCTGGAGGACGGGCGGCTTGCAGAGGTCGGCGAGCAAATCAGGGCCATGGGCCGAAACACGGTGGTTGCGCAAACAGACATTTCCCAGAAGTCCGAAGTCGACGCACTGGTCAAACAGGTCGTTGAGTCATTCGGCACCATCGACATCCTGATGAATGTTGCGGTCATGTATCACAGCCGGTCCCTCACCGAGCTTGATGAACAGGGTTGGGATCAACTCACCAACGTCAACCTGAAGGGCTACTGGCTGACAATTCAGGCAGTGGCACCCATCATGATGAAGCAACGAAGCGGCAGCATTATCAATCTTACATCCCGTGGCGGCCTTAAAGCTCATGCGGACAAGGGCATGGGAAACTACGCCATTGTCAAGGCCGGGATCGCCATGATGACCCGTCAGTATTGCCGGTACCTCGGCCCATACAACATCAGGGTGAATGCCATTGCCCCCTCGCTTATGGAATGGGAACAACACCCCGCAGAGGACAGCAGACGCGCCAACAGAAGCGTGGAGGCGCCGGGGACACCACGGCCGGAACCCACAGAACTGGAGAAGATGGTGGCGTGGTCCACCAGTGAACAGAATCTGCCGCTCGGCAGAGTGGCCACCTTCGATGAAATGGCGAATGCTGCTGTGTTCCTGGCATCGGACGCGGCAAGCTATGTGACGGGCGCGATACTCTGTGTGGACGGCGGGTACATGGCGTGAACATTCAAATGAGATTCGAATAAGAGGCACCAGAATGAGCAAGGACTGGCAGTTGAACCATGTGGGCCTGATGGTGACGAACAAGAACACCGTATTGAAACGCCTGCAATCACTGGGCATTGGCGTGAGTGTAGGCCCTCAGCCACTGCTACCTCATGAAGCCGGGCAAGGTTCACTCACCTTCTATCGTAAGCTTGATGGTGATCCGGTCACGTCCACCTATCCTACCGGGGGCGCACACAACTTCAACGATGGAGAAAGCCAGATCGGTGACTGCCAGTTGGAATGCATCGAAATGAAACCCGGACCGGGGATGTTCATCAATGAATATCTGGCGTTAAAGGGTCCGGGCATCAACCACATCTGCTTCAACGTACCCGATGTTGAAGGGGAGACACAGAAGCTGCTGGACCGGGGGTGTGCACTGATGTTCAACGCCACAGTGAACGGCAAGACGGTGGAGAACTACCTGGATACACGTCAACACGGTGACGTCATGATCTCCTTTCGGCCGCCGGCCAGTGACTGGGAACGGGCCTGGAAAGCAAACAACATGGCGCACCCGCTGGTGAACAACTGGTCCTTTCTTGGTGTCGGAATTGGCGTCAGCAGTCTGGACGATGCCGTCAGGTATTATGAGAGACTGGGCTTCACTGAAGTTGGATCTGAAACTGACGATTTTCATCTGGGCCTCAGGTCCCGCAGGATGCAGGTGGGCCCGCTGGCCTTCGAATTTGTGCAGCCGACGAGCACGACCTCGGTCTATCAGGACTCCCTTGTAACACGGGGCGATGGCATCAACGATATCGCGTTTCTGGTGGATGACCTTGAACATGAGGTATCCAGGCTGACCGAAAAAGGCGCCCCAGTCCTGGTACGTCATGATTCAAGTGAGTCTGGCGCAACGGCCTATTTTGAAACGCGCCAGGAAGGCAACCTGATGTTGCGATTGATACAGCGCTGATCTGATCCTGAATCTGATCCCATTGCAGGGCTAGCCCGCATTGAGGCATTGCCAAGCGGCCCAATGACAGACTCATACAGAACTTGCTGACCACGAAGAGCGCATTTCACGCTGGATGCTTGGGCCAAGGCGCCCCGGGCCGCTAGTCCCTCTGGAAATCCACTGGTCGCCGCTGCCTTGTGCGGTTGAACTGGGACATCACGGTTTCGCCCATCACCATCGTGTCAATCATAATGGTAGCGTCCCGTCGCGTTACTGAGACATTCTCGAGCAGTTGCCTCGCCATTGGCTGCCGTGCCAGTCCGTCGCGGGCGGACAGCGTCTGTACGATACCAAGTGCAACTGATATCAGCCCCTCGGCAATGGTCGGGCTATTGGATTCCGCGAAGATGGTCATTTCCATATCCTCGTCGATCATGCCCTGCATGTAAGCAGCATCGACCAGTGCATAGGCGGGGTTAGTGCCCTGAAAGACCTCCATGTTCACGTAGGCAGCGGCAATAGGTGCCTCGCTGTTGGCAACCCGTCGGACCCCCTCTCTCACGCCGTCGCTTCCTGCCTCCTGCCATTTCTTGAGCAAGGTATGCATCGGCGCAAGGTCTCCAATGGCAATCAGATTCTCCCGTAGCATGATGGCCATTTCAGGCTTTCCTGCAGCGTTTAGAAAAGTACTTGCATGCACGACGCCTTCATATCGATAGGATTGCCAGTAGGCCATACCCAGCATGCGTCGTTTCACCTTCCCGGGATGAAACTCGCCCTGCAGAAGCGTGATGCCTCCCCCTGCTCCGGGTATCGGAAAGGCGTACCAGAAGTAATCGACATTCGGAATTCTGAAGCCGAACGCGTCCCGGTAGAACGAATCAATCGTCTCATAGGTCTCGGTTCGTGCACGACGCATGGAATCGCCGAGCGGCGAGGCGAGTACCGCAGCCACATCCACCCGGCCAACCGCCAGTGCATCTGCAGGGATGGCCAGTTCAATCCAGCGCAGCTCATCGATGTCGGCCGATTCGGCCGAAAATGTCAGCAGCGACAGAATTACCAACGCGAAGGACTTCGCGAGTCTCCACGAAGCGTTGTGAGAACCGACGGCCGGCAAGCGTGGCGGTTCTTGATTCGGCTGCTCGCTCATCGTCGTTCTCGTCATCTGCTATCAGGCATAGTAGTACAGATCCACCTGTTCGCTATCACCATTTGCCGTCGACCCAGTCTAGCCCCGGGTGTACTGTGCAGGGCCAGGGCCCATCCTTAATCGTTGCGATGGACAGGACCTCGCTTTACATTCTGATGCCGCAGAGCTTGACGTAATCGGCTTGCTGCTGGTCTGTCATGTCGGCGAAGATGGGGACGCGCAACGCGGTGACGGGCAGGCCCGCGAATTCGGGAGAGTCTGTCTGCAATGTTGCCGCAATGTTATGCAGGCCATTGCCTTGCTCACTACCTTCACCTAACGCTGCGCCGACTTCAGGTGGCCAGGGCGCGACCGGGTCAAGAAACTGATTCGGTTTACCTTCACTGTTGATCGTGAGACCGAAAGGGTTGTCACGCCCCACATATTCTCTGATCGCGGCGTAGAGCACCTGCTGATCGGCGGTACGTTGCTGCTGACCGGCTCGGCCGTAAAGCGCACCGGATTGATTACAGATGCATCCCCAGGGAATTCTCACATGAAAGCCGGGAATCTTCAGGACTTCATCGGGAATACCGTCGCCGGCGGTAACCTTGCCACTCTTGACCACAATAAAATAGCCGGCCCTTTCGCGCCCCCCTTGCATCAGTCGCGCGGGCGGGTGAGTGTAATCTTCCGAAAAAGCCCAGGTGATGGTTGATGGTAGATCGGCTGCCTCAAGAATCCTGATGGAAACCTCCGCACAGGCTTCACCCCAGGCCCTTGAGCCGAATTCGCCCACCGGCTTGAGCGATGACATATCGATGACTGGCATTGTTTGACACTCCTTCTTGTTTAGCGTGACACGCTTTCCGCGCCATTGGTACCACATCGAAACGGATGTAGCGGAGCAGCGTGAGCGTGCCCGGATCAGGCACGCCGTCGTCGTACAAGAAGGTGTTCACGCTTGCACCGCGTATCAGTGAACCTCCATGAAAGGCATCACCTGCTTCCACCGGCTAACCTGGTTCTGGAAAGGCACTACTGAATCCGTTTCCTGTAACCGATGTACCGGTCCGGCCGACGTGCATCTGTGAGGCCAGTTCTTCTTCACACGACAACATCGGCTCGCCCTCGACGATTCTTGATGCGTCCCCGTTCAGCCCATGCAGGGGCTGCCCCACCAGCGTGGTGCGATATAGCTGCCGTTCAGTGCCGGAAGAATAGATGTCAGTCGGGGCACGGTGGGTCGTGGAGCGCTCGTCCCACACCACGAGGTCCCCTTCGTCCCAGACGTGTTGAATGGTGTATTCCACTGAGTGCTTCCAGATCCTGTGCAGCAGTTCCGTACTGTCCGATTCGCTCATGCCAACCACAAATTTCAGGAAGCCCGGCGAGTTATAGAGGATCTTCTCCCCCGTATCGGGATGCACGGTGACGAGTGGATGGTGGCTGACCATTCTCCGGCTTGCTATTGAGTCACCCGCCTCACTGCCCCTGGTCTTTCCGAACTTGTACTCGTGCTCGGCCCATAGCGTCTCCACCTGTTTCCTGGTGGGCTCATCAAGGGTATCGTAGGCCGCGGCGAGATTGCCGAAATTGGTGTCACCGGCACCTTGAGGAATGATTGCGCCGCGTAGCATTCCGATGCTGGGTGGGTTCACACAGGCGGTGATGTCGCAGTGGTACCCGGTCCAGGGATGGGTAGCGGCGCTCGCTTCGTAGCGCTCCATATTCCTGGGTTTCGATTTCTCCCCCTGATAGACAGAGAAGATCTCCGGAAAATTGTCTACATGGCCAAAAACAGTGTGGCCGATCGTTGGCGCTCCGATATTTGGCGACGCCTCGCTCAATTCGTAGGTGAAGCGCACTTGCTGCTCATGGTTGAGACCGATCTTCTTGAAAACGAGCACCTTGTGACGAAGCAGGGCATCGTAGACCACGGCAATTTGCGCTGGGGTCAGCGCATTCTTCAGGTCCACCCCCTCGACCTCTGCACCAAGGCGCGTCGTAATGCGCTTCAATCTGATAACGCCTTTGGCCTCGGCCGCTGCCAGCCGCACGTCTATCTCGTCCGGGGTGCCGATGGTGGGTTTGGTAAGAGCTGAATTCATCTAAGCCTCCCATGGGTCCAGGAATTGGATCGAGAACAATCTATCACGCTGCAGTGTAGACGGAAACCAGGCGGTCATAGATGGACTTTAGGCAGAGAAGTAAGAGAAGTAGATGTGGCACTCGCCAGTCCGTGAATTTGTAAATTCGACTCTGGCCCTGATTTTCGGCTAGGCTGGGCGATCGCCGCAGATTGTAATGCGTTCGACAACCCGCCTTTGCGGATAGAAATCCGCGACAGCATAGTGCTGGGTACATCGATTGTCCCAGAACGCGACAGAATTGACCTGCCACCGAAACCGGCACTGGTATTCCGGGACCCTTGCCTGACTGTAGAGCAACGCGAGCAGAGCGTCGCTCTCTTGTTTCTCCATGCCCACAATCTGGCGGGTAAACGCCGCGTTGACGAACAGGCTCCTGCGACCGGTTTGTGGATGGGTGCGAACCACCGAGTGCTCGGGATTGGGATACAGGCGCAGGAATTCGTCCCGGCCGAGGTTCTGAGACTTCATCGCGATGTCTACCCAGGCGGCTGGCCACACATGAACAGCCGTGGCGTTATCAATCTTTGCCCTGATCTCTTCATCCAGCCCCTCATAGGCGGCGTACATGTCTGCAAACATGGTATCACCGCCCACCGGCGGGACTTCACGGGCCCGCAGAATGGAACCCAGCGGCGGCTCCTCAAGGAACGTTACATCAGAATGCCAGATGTTGTTGTGTGCACGCTGCTCCTGGTCCTCGGCGATGCGGATCAGTTCGGCATGCTCTGCTCCCGGCAGCGCCGTAGGGTGAACCTGCAGCTCGCCAAACCATCTGGCAACACGCTTGTGGTCTTCAAGGTCCATGTTCTGATCACGAAAGAACAGTACCTTCCACTCGAGCAGGGCCTGCTCGATGGCCATCATCACAGCATCCGAGAGCGGCCTGGAAAGATCCACGCGCACTTCTGCCCCAATACCGGGCGTCAGCGGGTCAATGCTCAACGATGTCAATGTTGAATCCTCACGCTGTAATTACAGTGGATCACCATACAGCAAGAGCCCCCTGACAGGGAGCATTCGCACAGAGCCTCGACGACCGGGTGGCGCCCCTTTCGGTCCGACTTGAGAGTGATTCCGGATTCATTTTAGGCTGCTTGCGATTGAATTCGGCCCCCGACTAGAGGATACTGGGCCGCTTGTTGCTAGCAGTAGACAATCCCTTTCCCTACGTTGCCACCCGCGCCATTGTGTTCCTGGCGGGGATGCTCGTGTGGGCGAGTACTGTAGCCGCCGTCACGCCTGATGAGATCGACATTCCCTTTGTCCTGGCGGCGGACGTCAAGGTTCGTGTTGATGGTCGCCTCGATGAGTCCATCTGGGCGAAGGTACCCTACCAGGAAGATTTCGTCGTCTCACAACCCGAGTTGAACAAGCCCGGAGCGTATGGGACCCGGATCAGCTTCTTCTATACCGAACGTGGCTTCTACGTCGGCATGTGGAACGAGCAGCCGACCGATACGCTACTGCCACGGCTGTCCTCCAGAGACGGGTTCCTGTCAAGGGATGGCATGCAGGTGACCCTCGATACGTCCGGCGAGGGCCTTTACGGCTACTGGTTCAGCGTCAACCTCGGGGGGTCAGTCGGAGACGGCATTGTACTGCCGGAGCGGCAGTTCCGGAGCGACTGGGACGGCGCCTGGTATGGGCAGGCTGTACAGACAGACGACGGCTGGACCGCCGAGATGTTCATCCCCTGGTCGATTCTCAACATGCCGCGCTCCGAAGGCAGCCGCCGCATGGGCGTCTATGCGAGCAGAGCCCTCGGACGGCTGAACGAGCGCTGGTCAATTCCCTATCTGCCGCGTACGGGCGGTCGGTTTCTGTCTGCCCTGCGCCAGTTCGAACTGACCAATGTGCGTCCCAGGCGGCAATACACTCTGTTTCCGTTTGCGTCTTCGACCTTCGACAACGTGCGCAATACCATGGGCTATCGAGCGGGCATGGACATGTTCTGGAGGCCGTCGTCGTACCTGACCTTCAGCGGCACCGTGACGCCTGATTTCGGACAGGTCGAGGCGGACAACGTGGTGGTCAACCTGACGGCCTTCGAGACCTTCTTCCCTGAAAAGCGCCTGTTCTTTCTTGAGAACCGGGCGATTTTCGTGACCAGTTCGCGCAAGACGTCTGATGGAACGTTGCTCAATACCAGGCGGATTGGCGCCAGCATCAGCAGCCGTCGAGGCAGCCCGGACGCGATCGACGACGTCTCCTTTGAGAGTTTCGATGCAGGTCGACCGGTAGACCTGCTGGGGGCCGTAAAGGCAACCGGGCAGCGCGGCAGTCTTCGTTACGGTTTTCTGGCCGCTGCGGAAGACGACACAGAAGTCAGAGTCTACGGCGGCCCATCGCCCCGGGTCTCAGTTCCCGGAAGGGAGTTTGGCGTGGCCCGTCTGCTGTATGAATCGACCACAGGCGGCGGACGTCAGTCCTTCGGCTGGATGGGAACCGTTACCGACCATCCCGGTCGCAAAGCGGTCACCCAGGGACTGGACTCTCATCTGCTGTCGGGGGACGGGAAACTGAGCATGGATGCCCAACTGTTCTTCAGTGACGTCGCTGACAAGCGGGGCTTTGGCGCATTAGGTGAAATCGACTACGTGTCCAGCAGCGGTGGGCAGCACGAGATCGAGTTTGACTATTTTGATCACGACCTGGAGCTGAATGATCTGGGGTTTCAGCAGCGCACGGACAGGATGTCGGTCCGCTATCGATATGACCGGAGAGAGGCGGGTCCCGTTGGCCTCAAGGAGCGACGCACGACGGTTTCGGTTCGAGAGACGAGGAATCTCAATAATCAGCGCATCGGCGGTGGCATGGGTATGAGCAGACGATGGGACTTCCCGGACAACACGCAGGCCTCCCTGGACCTGAGTTACAACCCGGTGCACTGGGATGACCGTAACAGCTTCGACAACGGCGACTTCAAAAGACCGGAGGCCTGGCGCATCTCCGCACAGTGGAACAGCGACTGGGCCGCACCGTGGACCATGGCGTTGAGCACCAGCTTCGCCGAGGATTTTGATGACGGATTGAGGGAGTCCTATCGTGGCGAACTGATAATTCGGCCCACGGACCGCTACTCTCTTGGCTTCAGAGCCGAATACGGAAACCGGGATTCCTGGCTCGTGCATTCAGGTGACCGACGTTTCACCACATACCGTGCCGAGGAGTGGCGCCCCAGGATTACTCTCGACACGTTCTTTTCCGCCCGGGCGCAGCTCCGCCTCCACATGGAGTGGGTTGGTATCAAGGCCCGTGACGACCGCAATTGGGAAGTGCCAGAGGGCGGGGGCTCTCTCAGACAGACCCAGCCGCCGGTCGATGATGCCAGGGACGGCTTTGCTATTTCTCGATTGTCCCTGCAGGCGCGCTATCGTTGGGAGATTGCGCCGCTCTCGGACCTGTTTCTGGTCTACAGCCGCGGTGGCGGCCTATCCAGTGGTTCAGCCGATGACAGCTTCGCCGGGATGTTCGCGGACACCATCACGGACCCGGATAGCGAGTTCCTGGTCGTCAAGCTGAGATATCGCCTGGGCACCGGCTAGGAAGAGCAGGGGTTCAACAGGATACGATAGCCAATCTGACACAAACCATTTACCGAACTCTGGATTCCGACTATCTCAATCGACTCCATTGCGACCAATCTGCCCACTGGCTGCTGCATAGCCCAGAAGGAGTATCCAGATCGCCCGCGGCCGCGATCAGTGAGACACTTCTGTAAACCCAATCGGCGCTGAAACGCTGAAACAATAGATACCGCCATCAGCAGGCCCGGGATGTTGGCTAGACCATCATCCCCGATTTTGTTGACGATGGTAGCCTCGGCGAACTGCGCGCGTTGTGCGATCAGTTTACGAGGCCCACCCGGGAACGTTCAGAAACTGCTAGAACCTTCCCGCCATCGCTCAACCCGGCAACAGACCACATTGTTCCAGCAGCGGCTCGAGCGCCCTGATGTGGTCGGGGATCGCCGCGAGGCTGGAGGACGCAAGCTCATCCCTGTGTGTCCGCCATTCGGCGTACACTGGTGGCTCTGCACCAGCCAGCATGGTCTCGATTCGCCTGATCTGCGGCAAGACCTCGTGGTAATCCCGGTTCAGCCGGGCGACTTGTGGCTGGATGACGCCAATCAGGCGCTGTCGAACCACCGTATCGAGAATCTCACCTGAGGTCCTGTCCATGCCGGGGAAACACAGTGGCCGGCCTGCCGTCCGAGCCGCCAGCAGCTTCGTTGCCACGACGAGTTCGTCACGAACCACCAGCCACTGACGCAGATGTCCTCCCACATTGGCCCGACGTATTTCATCCAGTAAAGATTCAATCTCGCCGGAATCAATCCGGTAGTCTCCCGCCAGCCACCGTTCGATGTTCGCGGCGAGGCGCGCCAGGGTGAGTTCCAGTCCGGAAGGCAGCCGGGGGATCTGCACGGGAAGATGCATCTGCCACAACGTCCGGAACTCTGTGCCACCAAGAGTCGCCTGCCAGATCACCCCTGGCAACAGGCGCCGCTTGGCGTCCGCCGTTTCGGAAAGCATCAATGCCAGTTCGGGCTCGTGTGCACTCACAATGCGCACACAGTCTTCGACCAGTGCCAGAAATTGAACCTCGTACACCAGGCGCTGGGATGGCCTCGCCAGTTTTCCCAGTCCCGAATTGCGGCCTGCAATCAGGTTCTGAAGCTCACATTCCCCCAGACGAAGGTACTCAAGTGGATTCAGCGTCATGGCCCCGCCCTGCGCCAACCCGGGCAGCGCGAGATCACGAGTGCGTGGCAGATTCGGCGCTGGCGTCACGCTCACCTCCGGCATCGGTTCGTCAAGCACCCTGGCCAGACGGGTCGAATATTCCCTGATCTGCTGGCCCGGCACGTTCTCGACAGAACAGCCCGCTGGCAGCAGCAGTGCCAGAACTGCAAGAAGAACAGGAACTACGGTTTCAATGAAGCGAACGCGGAAAACGGCCTTGATCAGACGTTCCCTAAGGAAGCTCTGATTAATTGGATTTTTTCGTGAGAGCAAGGCGGAGGCGCCCGCAGAAACATCGCGAAAACGCTTCAATTTCGCGATGTT
>JAQBUI010000118.1 GCA_027624035.1 Pseudomonadota bacterium
TTGGTGGCTTGGATCTTTATCCAGAAGAGATAGTCAGGTGACTACTACCCACCCGATCAGGGGAAGAACCAATTTGTTAACCCCGGTCAGCTATCGGGTTCGCTGGGCCAACGTGCGCTACGTGGACGACAGCTATGTGGTCAACCAGCCCGCGTTCTTTATCGAACGAAAGACCAGGCTCGCCAAACGTGTCGGCCTCGAAACGAGCGGCCTCAAAGGCATTCATTCCAGCGAGCTTGCGCCTGACGCCGCAGCGCTGGTAACGCTGTGGCAATTCATGATCGGTAATCCCGATTACAGTATCATCCGCGGCGACGAGGAGTGTTGCCACAACGCCAAGTTGTTAGTCTCGGACGATGGTCACTACGTGCCCATCATCTACGATTTCGATGGAACCGGGCTGGTTGGGGCAGAGTACGCGAGGCCGCCTGTTCGCGTGCCGATCAAGGACGTGAGCGAGCGTGTCTATCTCGGCTTTTGTCGACACAACGACCATCTCATCCAGGTCCGGAAACTGCTGCTCGAACGACGTGAAGGGATCCATGCGCTATTCTCGGACGACCCCATGCTGGGTGCCAGAGCCAGAAGCGAGGCGGTGCGATACCTGAAGAAGTCCTACCAGTTCCTGGGGCGCGACGGCTCTTTCAAAAGGCAGGTACTCGACGCCTGCCGCAGTTGATCCGCGCAATCAAAATTGCTGCGGGCTCGTGATGCCGAGGCCGTGATGATCTATCTGATTCGGCGTACAAGGCTGGTATGTGCCCGTTTTTCAATGGGTTTCGTCTGAGCGCTCGACGCAATAGCGCGACTCTCGTCTGAATCTCATCCTCGCTGACCTGTCTCTGATCTGACCCAGCCTCTAATCCAGATCAGAGTCGTCTGGGCGACGCAGCGTCAAGTGTCCTTCGCCATCGTCTTCGGTGTCCATCCATACTCGCGTGAACCACCGGTTGACCGATACTTCCTCAGCGTAGTCGATTTCCCAGGCGATCAGGATCACATAGTTGAACAGTACGCTGATGACCACCGCAATCTCCAAAGCCTCGATGCCTGCCGCAAGTCCTGCCCCGATGGCCACAAAGATATAGATCGCATCCAGCGTGTCATCCAGGGTCAATCGGAACCGGACGCCGGCAACAATGCCTGCGAGGCTGAATGCCAGCGCCAGGCTGTTCTGGACGATCAGTACGATGCCGGCCACCACAACAGGCAGCAATAGGATCGTCAGCACAAAGGACTGCTCTCTACCCCGTCGTCTGCGAGCCCCCATATATATCCAGGCGACAGGCTCCATCAGCAGCAGGACCGAGACAATCACCACCGTGAGTTGAATGGACTTTTCGAGAGGCGGCCACTCAATTGGGCGTACGCTGCCGGTTACGAACTCACTGACACCACCCCTGACCAGCTCTCCGCCACCGACGGGGAAGTACCCGTGCATCGACGGAAACAAGACCCAGATGCCCAGTGCCGCAAGAAACAGCACCGTGTAGTAGGCCGTCAGGTGGAACAATGGCAATGCAGATTTCATCGTGATTCTGATCCTCATGGCCCGTCCTGACAGACTAGTATAGATCGACTCCCGACGCTACAGCACTGGCCTTGCAGCATATCGCCCGGCTGACCGGTTTCATGGCCGGCCATCATTACTTGTCAAAGCAGGCGTGGAACCGGTCCGGCTCATCTTCCGGATTCCCCGGCACGACATGCGCTTTCAACTTGCATAAACTGATAACCTGGCTGCATACAACGATGGCGTCCGAGGGCTACGTGGCTTACTCTCGTGGAGCGATCGGCGCCGGCTGGCCGTACCGCGGTCATGAATGAACAGCGCCTTCCCGTGGCCCGATCCGCCACCGGAAACACCGGATATCCGCCATGGCCGTATGCAAACAACGGTTTACCCATGATCCCCTCAATTAGCGCTACAATGACGTGGATCTGGAGGAGCTGATTCTTGGACAAGCCCTTTGCCGCTTACCGAGGCGATGAACCCTACGTCTTTGTGTCCTATGCACATGAGGACACGGAACTCGTGCTGCCGCAACTCGTCTGGCTGCACGAACAAGGGGTCAACGTCTGGTACGATGAGGGAATCAGCCCAGGGACCCGCTGGTCTGAAGAACTGGCGACAGCGCTCAATGATGCCTACGCCATCCTGTACTTCACCACGCCCAGATCCGTTGGCTCGCACCATTGCCTCGATGAGGTGAATTTCGCGCTGGATGCCAGAAAACCGACCATCGCGGTGCATCTCGTGGAAACCGAGCTTACGCCGGGGTTACGACTTCGCCTGTCCTCCCATCAGGCCATCCTGAAATACCGGCTGACCGAAGATGAATACCAGCGGCGGCTGCGCAATACCCTGATGTCCATCAGTGACGACGATAGATCGACCGTCGCCACTTCAGCTCCAACGACCGTCACATCTGCTGCCACTATCCCGGCACCACCGGCGGCATCCACGGGAGGCAGAGGCCAAGCGTTCATTCAGGAATCCGGCTCACCCGGAAACGGCAAGGCAAAGGCGTTGGGAACACTCGCTGCCGTCGTTGCCATCACATTGATAGTCGCCTGGTGGTTCTACACCCCACAAACCCCGGCGCCGGACACCATGAGTGAATCTCCGGCTGCATCGGAACCTGTATCTCCGGCGCGCAACGATTCGCGGCCCACCATTGCGGTACTGCCGTTCGACAACTTCAGCCCTTCCGAAGACAACGCCTACTTTGCCGCCGGCATCCACGACGATCTGCTGTCGGCACTGTCCAAGGTCAAAGGCCTGCAGGTCATCTCCCGCACCAGCGTCACGCGCTTTGCAGGCACCGACCTCAGTGTGCCGGACATCGCCGCAGAACTGGGTGCCACCAATATTCTGGAAGGCAGTGTCAGGCGGGCTGGTAACCAGGTACGCATCATTGTCCAGCTGATTGATGCCAGGAACGATCTGCATCTTTGGTCTGAAACCTATGATCGCGATCTGGAGGATATCTTTGCGGTGCAGAGCGAGGTAGCAAAGCACATCACCGATGAACTCAGCGTCGCACTGGACATCGAGGTACTGAACGACATCGGGCGCTCGCCAACGGCCAACATGGCCGCCTACGATCTGTATCTGCGTGGCAAGACCCGCATTCTGGAACGGTCCGTTACCGGAACCCAGGAGGGTATGGCCCTGATGCAACAGGCGCTCGCCGCGGACCCGGACTTCGCACTGGCCCATGCCTGGATTGCGGGCGTCTATGTCTCCATGGCGCGGTTCGGCGCGGAGTGGCAAACGATCCGGGACGCGGCCTTCAAGTCAGCCGAGCGCGCAGTGGCGCTGGCGCCCGATCTGGCCGAGCCCAACCTCTTTCTGGGGATGGCCCACTTTCAGGACCGCAATCCAGGCAAGGCACAACACTTCCTGGACCGCGCACTTGAGCTTGACCCGAACAATGTCACTGGCCTGACCGTTCGCAGTAACGTTGCCATGGCGCAGGGTGAGGCACAACGGGCGTTTGACCTGAGGCAGCAGGCACTGGCACTGGATCCGCTCGATGCTTTCTCCAACGTGACCATGGCGTGGTCACTGCAGCAGATGGGACAGCGGGCGGAGGCCAACAGCAGAATTGACCGGGCCATTGAACTCAGCCCCGGCACCATGACCTACAACGGCGCAAGCGATTTCTACTGGCTGTCCGGCAACTTCGATCAGGCGCTACGCTATGCCCTGCTGGCGCACCGCAGCGACCCCACGAATCTTTATTGCCTGGCCAACATTAGCCGGATATTCAACTGGCTCGGAGATCAGGACACGGCAAATCACTGGCTGGACAAGATGCAACAGATCGCGCCACACCATGAGTTTGTCTACACTCAGCGCATCGATGGATTGGTTGCTCGCGAACAGCTCGACGAGGCCGGCGCAGTGCTGAAGCAATGGCAGGCACATGACCCTGAGAACCAGAGGTCAAAGCGATATGCCAGTCTGTTGCTTCGATACCGTTCGACCGCGGCCTATGAGGACGAGCGATATGACGAGGCCGCAAGACTGAATCGACAGGGATTTGAAATCATGCAGGACAACGTGACGGAGTTACGGGTCAACGACACACTCGTACCCGATGTGATGACTTCATGGCGAGTACTGGAATATGCCTCCATGGCGCGACGGGTCGGCGACCAAGCCGCGTTCAATGAAGCAAAGCAGGCCCTCGTCAATCTGTATGCAAGCCCGGGCACCCTCGGCTGGGAGGACTTCCAGCTTGCTGCGGTCCACGCGCTGTCCGGCGACAAGACACTGGCATTGGAGCATCTGCAGAACACGCCGGGCACGGCATTCAATTCGCTGTGGATTCTGCGCAGCCTCGAGAAAGACCCCATGGGGATCATCGGCAATATCGGTAATGACGTGGCCTTTCAGCAGGTCAAGGATCAGTTGCGAACAGACAATGAAGCGACACTGGCCCGGCTCCACCGGGATTTGCCAGAGCTTTTTCCTCAACGGCCCTGAGGTAAAACAGCCTCGGACCGGCGAGGATCTCGCCAATCCTGCCTATCCGTCCTGGTCGAGCAGGTCATCAACAAACTGGTCAATGTTATTCATCCTTTGTTGCCACTCCGGGTGGGCTACAAGCCGACGGAGGGACTCAGATGCCTGAACGGACTGATTGTCGGGGTTGTTCATGGTTCGGAATATTCCGAGGGCCAGAACGTGACGCGTCTCAAGGGCACTGTCCATCATGGTAAACACCTGATCGAACTCGCCGACACTGACATAGGCATTGATCCGTTCGCCAATCGACAGCCTTTCGATGTATCCATTGCGCTCAATATCTCTTAGCTGTTGTCTGCCTCTCTCCACCTGGCCGGTCACCGCAAAGAGGGAAGGAAATGCATCAGGGTGTTTCGCACCATAGGAACGGAAGGTGGTTTCCGACAGGTCACGTGCCTCGTCCAACCTCCCATTCATGACAAGCATTTGCTTTCATGCCCAGAATGCGTGCACGAGAATGTCCGCCCGTTTGTGTCAGGAGCGCCTCATCGATGGATTCGATCCCGAGACCTGTCTGACCGAGACTCATCAGAGCATTAAGGTAAGGCATCGGACTCGCATCCCAGTCTGTATACATCGCGTGGGTGGCATCTCGCTGGGCAACCAGGTTACCTTCCAGCAACGCACGAATAAGAACGGTCCAGTTCCTCAGCACAAAGTCTCCTGGCAACTCGTTCAGTAAACGCTCCTGTTCAGAAAGGTTCATCAGGACGAGTGCATTGTTAGCCTTTAGGACGGTCGCGAACTCCGCCCACCAGGACCGTGACACCGGGGGCATGCCTGCAATTTTGCGCGTCAAGCTGGTGCGACAACTCGGCAAAGTCGGTGACGTCCTCAGGTCTCTGTATTTTTGAGAAATAAACTTCGTGGTAAGGGTAAGCGACCTGAAGCCAGTTATTCTGATGTTCATGGTAGGCAAGCCACGTATTTAAGAACTCCCGTGGATCGACATATTCACCAACAGATCGTTGATGATCCAGCCGCCGTGCGGCACGCCAATGTGGCCAGGCTGCGGCGGGCATGGTTTCTTTCATCTGCCAGGCAAATCGATGCAGTGCAACCTCCTGGATGATGTTGGTCGCAGCGTGCAGGGCCACATCGCTTTGCAGCGCAAGCAGATCATCCAGGGAGTACGTGTAAACGTGTGACCAGACTGCTCGCCGTTCACCGAAAAACGTCAATTGCACTGTTGCACGCACGTTCTGATCATCTCGCTGAATCGAGCCCGATATCACATATTCCGTTCTCGATGCTTCCAGAACGTCATTAGGAGTTGTCAATTGCGGCGAGATTTCGGCGCTGCTGATGATCATGAAGCCTTGTCGTGTCTGTATGTCCCTCTTACGCAGGGCATCAAGTTCCGAACCGATCATCGTCACCGGAATTTCCGTTTCAAGGCCCCTGGCAACTGACTCAACGGTGGCGTCGTCGTTGATCACCCGGAAGGGCATGACTGCAATGGTGGGAAGGTCGATAGCCATCTCGCTTCCTTTCTCTGACGGTGGCACCGGTTGCTGCCAGAACACAAACCCGGCAACCGCGATGACAAGGGCGATCCCACCAACGGTCAGTGAACGAATAACTCTCCTCTGAATTCCGCCAGTCGCTCGCCGCCCGGTAGCGGCTGGCGCTTCAGGCTCCTTATCAAGATACTTCGCCAGCGACTCAATCAGACGTCGGTAGAGTTCATCAGATGACAGATCGTCCTTTATCAGGGCCTGCTGGGAGCCAAGCTGCAGACGTAATCCAGAGGGTAACTCAACATCCCCCTGTCGGATAACGATGATCGGGATTTTCTCCTCGAGGGCATAAGAGATTTCATCCCGACAATGTCGTGACTTTGCGGCAGCGTGGGTACAGAAGAAAAGTACCACCCGGGAACCGCCCAGCGCGTTGGCCAATTCATCTGACCATCTCGTACCCGGCGATATACCCCGGTCATACCAATAGCGGAGGCCATGCTCATCCATGAGCCGCAGGTATTCATGCACCTCATCGGAGTTTTCGTGGGCGTAGCAAACGAATGCGTAGCGAGCAGTCCCGTTGGACGTATCGGTTTCAGACATATCCGCTTACCTGAGATCCGGCACAATGTTTACCTGCCTCGATTTCGTTACTACCTGCACTTATCCTACACCCTTGGAAGCGATCCAGCGATTCAGCACAACAGATGTAGCTGCCGAGCCCACGGCGTTTTCATTGAGCACTGCGGCAAGGAGAGTGACATGGCGATCAACCGCTCACCCGATCCAGAGAGTAAGTCATCATCTTCTCGTTCATCCGACCTGCAGACCTGCCTTGTGGCTCCTGCAGGGCGTGGATGTTGTGATCGACGACTGGATCATCTCACAACGCGGCGACAACTGGTAACAGCCCCCATTCTGGGGCAGACTGGCAGTCAATACATCTCGCCCGGGGATATCCCTTCATGACAGCACGATTCGATCGCGCCGTGGTTCTTGGCAGCGGCATGGCGGGGCTCGTCACCGCTCGAGTTCTATCGGAATATTTCGAGACCGTAACCATTCTGGAAAAAGACTCGGAGCCATCGGCCGCGTTCCGCCCTGGGGTTCCACAGGGACGTCACTTCCACGCCGTGATACCGGGAGGACTCAGGATCATGGAAGCCTTGTTGCCTGGCCTGAAGGCCGAACTGGAATCTGCCGGATCCATCATCCCGGAACCGGACCAGTTCTACTTTCTTATGCCCGAGGGCAAATCGTATGCCATCGGGCGGTACGTGCCCGAGATCCCAAGGCACCTGCCTGACCGGAGCTATATCCAGACCCGGGGGCTGCTGGAATACCACGTGCGCCAACGGGTCGCCTCGCTCAGCAATGTCGATGTCCGTTACGACTGCCAGGTCAGGGACGTGTCAGCTGCCGACGGACGCGTCAATGGTGTGGTGACTGACTCCGGTGAAACCGTACCCGCCGACCTTGTGATCGACGCCATGGGTAAAACCGGGCGGACCGTCAAATGGCTGGGAGACCTGGAATACCAGCAGCCAGTCGAAGAGACCGTCCATTGCGATTTCGCCTACACCAGCGTGTTCGTAACGCCAAAGGACGCGTCACGTTTCAAGGATGTCGGGTTCTTTGTCGCCGGAAACCCGAACCATGAGCACCCAGCTCGTGGAGGCGGCCTCATCAAGATGGAGGATGGCTCGTGGCTGGCGTTTGTCGCCGGGCGCTACGGCGACTTCCCGCCGCGTGACTACCCGGGATTCCTGGAGTTCGCCCGGAGCCTTGCGTACCAGGATGTCTACGACCTGGTGCACGATGCCGAGGCCATCGGTGAGCCGGCTCATTTCCGGTTTCCAAGTGGAAACCGACGCCGCTTCGACCAGCTCACCAGTTTCCCCGAGGGTCTTCTGCCGATTGGTGACTCGGTCTGCCATTTCAATCCGATCTACGGGCAGGGAATGACATCCGCGTGCCGACAGGTCGATCGCCTGCGATAGGTATTGGGGGCCTCAGATACATTGGACGAGCTGTGGCGACAAGCGCTTCCTGCCATCTACCAGGAGACTCGTGCGCCATGGTTGTTCGCCTCGCTCGCGGATTTCGCGCACCCGGACTGTACCGGGGATTTCCCCACCGATGAGGCCGCAACGCTGGCGACGTGGCAGGGCGTGCTCCAGGCCAGCGCCACAGGTGACGCGGAAGCCGGGGCGCTCGTCTATGCGCTCTCCACCCTCCAGGTTCCCCTGGGTGCACTGGACTCTGCGGAGGTAGCTGCGCGCTATGCGCCGAGGCAAGCAGCAACCGACTGAGGACCTGTCAGACGCGGCGATTGACGCTGCCGTCCCACGACGCCAGGTCCCCAACGGCTGTCGAATAGGGGTCCCCCTGCGGCGCGAAACCGAGAACGGTGGACGGCACAACATCCACGGACTGGAGATTCACGACGCGCACCTGGTACCACGATGTGGTGGTCACCACCGTACCCTGTCCTCCCATGACTGAAGAACTATTGCACGCGCGCCTGACCGCCAACATCTGGAAACTACAGGTGATCCAGGCGAGCCGGTGGTTCCTGCTGATCATGCCGGTGCTGGTACTTTTCTATCAGGAAAACGGGCTGACCCTGACCGAGGTGTTTCTGGTACAGGCGGTCTTTTCGATATCCGTGATTCTGCTGGAGGTACCATCCGGATACTTTGCTGACCGGCTCGGTCGACGCCGTTCTATTCTATTCGGCATGACGTTTGCGGCCTTCGGATTTATCTCCTACTCCTTCGCAGACAGCATGGCGGAGTTCATGTTGGCGGAGGTGATCATCGCCATCGGCGCCGCCTTCGTGTCCGGTTCAGACTCGGCCCTGCTGTACGATACCTTGCTGCAGACGGGGCGACAGAACGACTACCAGCGTGAGGCCGGCAGACTCGCTTCCGTTGGCAACTTTTCCGAAGGCATCGCTGGTCTGTTGGGTGGCGTATTGGCGCTGATTTCCCTGCGCACGCCCCTGTACTTTCATGCGATGCTGCTGCTGATCACGCTGCCTCTCATTTTCACGCTGGTGGAGCCCGCCAGAAACACCCCGGCTGGACACATCAATCCGTTCCGGGCGATCGCGCAGATCGTTCGCTACGCCCTGCACGGCCATACCGAGGTCAAGTGGCTGATCCTCTACTCCTCACTCGTCAGCACCTCGACGCTGACGATTGTCTGGCTGGTACAGCCATTCCTGCTCCACCACGGCCTGCCGCTGGCACTATTTGGTGTCGCCTGGGCGGTACTCCAGTTTTCAGTGGGCCTGGCCGCCATGAACGCCCATCGCGTTGAGTCGTTTCTAGGGCGACGCAACGCCCTCACCCTCTTGATTCTGTTAGCCGCGGTGGCCTACCTGTTATTGGGGTGGTTTGACCATTACTGGGCCGCCGGGGTCCTGTTCGTGTTCTACTTCGTCAGGGGCATCAACGGTCCCGTGCTCAACGACTATGTCAACCGCTGCATCGAGCCTGACATTCGTGCAACTGTACTCTCGGTCAAGTCGCTTGTGGGCAGAATGATGTTTGTCGTGTTGGGTCCCATCGTAGGATGGGTAAACGACGCCTACTCATTACAGGTCGCCTTTGTGTTCTGTGGCTCTGTGTTTCTCATTCTTGGTATCTATTTCCTGAGTCGTTTGCACCGAAACGCCATCATCTGACAGAGAGACCACAGCGAGAGGAGCTTGGCACCTCAGGACGTACCCTGACACACACATAGGAACTCCCCATCAACAGCTTTCCCAAATCGGCCAACATCGTCGACGATACCACGCGTGAGGGTCTGCAGATCGAACGCGCCGAGATTCCGGTATCCAAGCAGTTACGGTTGCTGGACGCGCTGGGAGAAACCTGCGCCAAACATATCCATCGGACCCCTCTCGCACCTCGGGGAATAAGGGTCAGCTCTCACCGCGTGGCGGCCTGATCCCTTTGTAACTGTCGAAGCGTCTTGAAGGAGATCATGCGCGACCGGTCCTCATCCCAGAGGCTGAGCGATGTACATCGGAAACTCTCCAGAAAACTGATTGTCTTGATATTCTGAAAATCCACGTTCGCCTGACATTCCGCCAGCCGGTAGTTGGGAATTCGTGGGTTCAAATGATGAATGTGGTGATAGCCAATATTGCCGGTGATCCAGTGCCCCCAAACAGGCAAATTGTAGAACGAACTTCCTTCCAGGCTCGCCGTTTCGTAATCCCATTTGTCGTCTCGCGCCCAATAGGCGGTGTCGAATTGATGCTGCACATAAAATAGCCAAACCGCGAGGCTGGAAGAAAGCCAGATCACCGGCAGATACACGAGCAAGACTGCCTTCACCCCGAACAACATCATCAGGACACCGTAGTAGGCCGCCATGCCGACAGTAGTTCCACATACGCTACGCCAGATTCTCGGGCTGGGAGCCTTTATTTCGAGCGGAAAACGTTGAAGCAACAGAAAATGTATCGGAGCAAGCAAGAACATTAGAACCCAGGGGTTACGGTTAAAACGATACCACCACCGTTCAATACCTGATGCCGCGTCATATTCATCGGTAGTCCAGGTGACAACGTCACCCGCACCCCGGCGGTCAAGATTGCCAATTGTCCTGTGATGTGCCGCATGTTGCATTCCCCAGTAGCGCAGCGGGGTATTGGTCAGCACGCCAATAAAGTTGCCCACAACGATGTTTTGCCAATGACCGGGCAGGAATGATCGATGGGCGCAATCATGGCCAATCATGAACAGACGGGTATGGGCAATCGTCGCCACCACGGCGAGCGGAAGCACATATCCATAGGAGACTGGCATCACATAGAACATTGACCCAATGGCCGTAACATAAAGAATAAGCGAATTGACCAACTGCCACAGCGCAGGCCGGTATTGGGCTGATGCGAATTGTCGAATCTGGTCCATG
>JAQBUI010000119.1 GCA_027624035.1 Pseudomonadota bacterium
GTTTTCGCGATTTTCTGCGGGCGCCTCCGCCTTGCTCTCACGAAAAAATCCAATTAATCAGAGCTTCCTTGGATGTTCGGTAGAAGGAGGGTTCACGAAACGAAGGCAAGGATGGTGGCCTGACGGGTGGGAGGCAGGCAGGTATACGTGCCGCCCGGGCGATTTACCAGCACGGCTACGGCGTGCCGGGTACGCTCATGGCTGCTGGCATCGCTTTTTCGTAGTAGCCGTCGAAGGCAACCGTCCATGACTTTCCATCCTCGGAAATGGACTCCCAGAGCTGGCGCACTCTGCCATCAGCTTCCACCGACCAGGTAATACGACTGCTCGAATCAGCCAGCACCATTCGACCATCAACGAGGCCCCCTGACAGATACAGCGCACTGCCCTGGTTGTCTATCCAGGTTTGATGCCACTGCTGGTCACTGCGGTCATAGAAGTTGATGCTGTTACCCGTATAGCCTCCCTGGGACTGATAGGTCTCAAGGATGGAACAGCCGTCGTTGCCTTTCACAATCGAGCTTTCGGCAGACCAGTCCGGTCTGGTCGGTGACGTCACTTTCCACTTGCCGAGCCAGAAATCAAACTCGTGGTAAGGTGGGCCGCCACAGGGTTGCTCCGCCAGTTGGGCTATGCTTGGCAAACCAATCAGCAGAACGATTCCGCAGATCGCACCGCATCGTAACCCTTTGTTCGTCATTGCCTTCTCCATCGTATGGCCTCACAAAACGCCGAGTGGATCAAAGTAGACCAATGTGGTGAGCAAACCCTCAGTCAGTCTGACTTTTGCCTCTGCGCGCGTCAACGATCCATCATTGAACCGATGATGTGTACGTGACTGTCTGGTCCCGTTTGGTTGGACGATGCTACTCGTTCAGTATCCGAAAGCCTCAGGAAGTCGGTTTTGACGTGCCCAACGGTAAGGCTATACTCCCCTGATATGGCCCGGATTCTGATGCGGGTCGGACACTCAAACGAATTGTGCGCCACGAGCGAGACAAATCATGAGCAAATCGAAACGTGCGAGGTCTACAGCGCTGGAAAATCTTGTAGGCTTCACGGTCGATGCGGATTCTGGGGATGCTTCTGACGCCGATCAGCAACCCACAACAGAACCCGCCGCAGTTCCTGACGTAGAATCCGCGACAGAGATCGGGAGCGGGGCCACCACAGCGCCCACTGCAGAACCCATGGCAAAGGTTGTTGAAGGATCCATGGGCAAGTCTCCAGATCGCAGGGTTCAACAGAGGATGGACACCCCGGTAAGCTCGGGACGTTCGGAGAAAGAACCCGGCAAGAAACCCGGCAGCAGAAGTGAGAAGCTGGATAACAGGCTGTACGAAAAGGAACTCGAACGGTTACAAACCGAACTCGTCAAGCTGCAACAGTGGATATTTCACAAGCAACTCCGCGTCATTTGTGTATTTGAGGGCCGTGATGCTGCAGGCAAAGGTGGCGCGATTAAGCGAATTACCGAGCCTCTTAATCCCAGAACATGCAGGGTAGTGGCGTTGCCTGCCCCAAGCGAAGTGGAGCGAACCCAGTGGTATTTCCAGCGCTACGTTAACCATCTGCCCGCCGCAGGTGAAATCGTCCTGTTTGATCGAAGCTGGTACAACAGGGCGGGTGTCGAGCGGGTGATGGGTTTCTGTAGTAATGAGGATTATCGTTACTTCGTACGGGTGTGCCCCGCGTTTGAGAGGATGCTGGTCGCCGATGGCATTATTCTCATCAAGTTCTGGTTTTCTGTGAGTGATGATGAACAGGAGCGTCGTTTCCAAAAACGCATGACCGATCCAATCCGGCGCTGGAAGCTAAGCCCGATGGACATGGAGTCGCGGCAGCGGTGGAAAGAGTTTTCCCGTGCGAAAGACGAGATGTTCGGTTTCAGCGATATTCCTGAAGCGCCCTGGTATGTGGTGGAGGCAGATGTCAAGAAACGGGCGCGGCTCAACTGCATCAGACACGTTCTGGACCTTATCCCCTACGAGGATCTATCACCCGAACCGTTCGAGCTGCCGCCACGCCCGGACGATGACGACTATGAGCGTACGCCTTTTCATCATCAGCGCTTTGTTCCCGATCATTACTGACTTTTTGGTGGAAGTTCTGGCCGCACGCTGTGCCGTCCGGAAGACTTCCCGGTACGACCACGGTGTGCCAACCTGGACACGCTCAAGGCTGGTGCCTGTCTCTGTGGTTGCCCCGGGGCGGATTGTTGCTCCAGCAACGCCGAGGGCTCTTAATCCGTAGCTTCCTGGGTGCTCTGCTCAGTGACCGTCTTCGCCATGCGTTTGGCAAAGTAGTAGATTCGCTTGAGCTTTTCGATGATGTCCATCTCGATGGTATAGGCGGCGATGCGGTTGGGCTCCTCCGCTACCAGCCGTCGGGACTCGTGAAGGGCTGCGGAGTCGGTAAGACCGTTGACTTCATCCTTGGCATCAATCACTGTCAGGGCCGCTGTTTCATCGCCCTGTGCGACGGCCTCGATTGCGATGTGGACAGACCTTGATACAGCCTCGTGTATGTTGGTGATTACCTTCCGGGTTTCCGGGCTGATGACCACGTCTTCGTCAATGAGCTTCATGCCAAGTCCCACCAGCTCGGTCTCGATGATATCCCCGATGCTCTCAAGGTTGTTGACTGCTTCCATCAGTCGGGCGAACTTTCTGGTCTGAGTTTCGGTGAGGTTGCCCTTGCTGAGCTTGCCGAGATACGAAATGGTGGCTGCGTGCAGCACATCCACGCGTTCGTCCAGCCTCCTCACCTCTCTCAGTGCGATTCGATCTCTGGACAGGAGGGCGGGCATGACTTTCTCCAACATGGCCTCGACCTGTTCACCAATGTCCGATGCTTCGAGTTGGGCACGGCCAAGGGCGAGCGACGGGGTATCCAGAAGTTCTTCATCCAGGTATCTGGGCCGGATGATGATGTCTTCCTCCAGAGGACGATCCGGGACCAGCCATTCGCAGAATCGGGCGAACAGCCCGGCGGCTGGCAGGAACAGCAGTGCGATACCGACATTGAATATCGTATGGGCATTGGCGATCTGTCGCGGTGTTTCAGCGGCCAGGCGGTCCACCTCGCTGACGCCTGCCTCGGCCTGCGGCGAAATGGCACGTACGAATTCCGCCAATTCGGGTATGAAAGGGAAGATCAGCAGAACACCCGCTATTTTGAACGTGACGTGAGCCACGGCGACCCGCAGCGCCTCCTGGGGTTTGCCGATGGCAGCGAGTCCGGCCGTCGCACAGGTTCCGATGTTGGCACCAAGAGCCAGCGCGATTCCCATGTCCAGGTTGATCAGTCCCTGCAGTGCCAGCGCGATCACCACGCCCATAGTCGCCGAGGAGGACTGCACCAGTGCGGTGAAAAGCGTTGCAAGCAGAATGCCGAACAGTGGATTTGTGGTGTTCTGCATCAACTCAATGAAGGGCTGGTAGTCCCGCAACGGTCGCATGCTTTCGCTCATCACACCCATGCCAAAGAAGATAAGCCCGAGCCCCATCACCAGCGCGCCGTACTGGCGCATTCTTTCTGCCCTGCTGATGAAGATCAGCAGGAAACCAACGCTGACCAGGATCAGGGCGTATCGGGTGACCTTGAACGCGACGATTTGCGCGGTGATGGTGGTGCCAATGTCGGCGCCAAGGATGACCCCGATCGCCTGGGACAGTGACAGCAGCCCCGCCGTTACGAATCCGACAAGCATCACGGTTGTGACCGACGATGATTGAATGATCGACGTGACCACAGCGCCGGTAATCAGCCCCATGAAGCGATTGGTCGTCAGGGTGGCAAGAATCCAGCGCATGCTGTCACCAGCGACCGCCTTTAAGGCGTCTGCCATTTTGTCCATTCCATAGAGGAAAAGAGCCAGGCCGCCCAGGAGATTCATCGCCATGAATCCCCAGGCAACATCGCCGGGTTCTCCGTCGAGCGCTAAGGCCAAATGACTGTGGAACATTAACCCGGCAGTCACCAGAGCGAGGATTACAGGCTGGGAGGGTCGCCGATGTTCGCGGACTGGAAGATGATCCATTTGATTCCTGTTTGCAGATGATGCCTGTTGCGGGCGTGTCGGTTCGCGGCCACGCTGCGGCTTATTCCCGGAATTCATCCTTTGGCAGCTTCACGATCGTGACGGGATACGGGCTCAGTCGCACGACCTGTTCGGCCTTGGAACCCAGCAGAAAGGCAGACAGGTGAGTTCGGCCAACACTGCCCATGACCAGCATCTCCGGTTGCAGCTTTTCTGCCACCTCCAGAATCCGCGATACCGGTAGTCCAGTCACCAGTATCTTCTCGGCCCTGGCCAGTACGGTGTTGCCGGGGTTTTGCTCAATCACCTCGCCCATGAAATCGTCCAGCAGTTCGTGAGCACGATCTTCGAGCCTCGTGAGATGTGCATGTTTGCCTTCTACGTTGTAGTACCCGGGTGCATCGCCGGGGTCGTGTACGACATGGAGTACCGTCATGCTCGCGTTCATATAATCTGCAAGGCGAGCGGCATACGCGAGTGCGTGGGCGGAGCATTGGGAGAAGTCGATTGGCACGAGTATTGGGCCATGACGCTCCGAATGGCTTGATCTCGGGCTCGACTGGCGTTCTTTGCGGGTTGGTGCCACCTTTGCTTTCCTATGGCTGTCTGAATTCGCGATTTGGCAGGCGACCAGTCATCCGGCCGCCACTGGACCCAGTCAGGTCACTCTAACAGACCCGTGCTGTCGGGGAGTGACCTACGTCAATACCTGGGGTCGATGGCGTAGCCCTCGGCCGGGCGAAACCAGGCCAACCCGGGAAACAGGTGTCGGTGCCAGGTTGGAAAGCCTGGTTAATCAGTGAAAGCGGAACAGATGACCGAGCAATCGCTGCAGTCGAAACCGTTGCAGGGCACCGGTGCTCACCGAACTCTCGTCGAAGGTCTCGACCTGATCTGGTGTCAGTCCGTCGCCCCAGATGAGCACCGGGACAGGGTCATTTCCATGCTGGCCTGACTCAGACAGCGTCGCATGGTCAGCCGCGATGGCAATTCTCAGCTTGCCGGTGTGTCTTGTCAGGAGTGAACCGAGGGCACGATCGATCTTCTCCAGGAATCGAGCCTTGAGCTCGGGCTGGCCGTCGTGACCGGCAATGTCAGCCCCCTTGATGTGGACCGCGACCAGATCATTGTCGGCCAGTGCTTTCCCGGCGGCAGCAAACTTTGCATCCAGATCTGTATCGAGATTAGCGGTCATCCCCTCGCGGGTGACGATGTTTGCCCCCATCATGCCGGCCAGACCGAGCACCGCCCGGTCACCACCAATGCAGGTAAAGCGCAGCGGTACACCGCGCTCTTCCAGCGGAACCAGCCGGTGGACACGTCCAGCCCCCCGCGTGATGACAGCATTGGCGGGCTTTTTACCGTTTCGGATCCGGTCCAGGTTAATCGGATGGGCCGCCAGCACCTTGTGTGCCTCTTGTTCAAAGATATCCAGTACGCCGGCTGTATAGGCAGCGCTTGCATCGGCAGAGTCCACCGCTCGAGGTGCCACAACAGGGCACGGACAATTGTCGCCCGGGTCACTGCCAAGGATGGCGGCGGACAGTCCCTCGCCGCGAAGAACGATCGCCAGGCGATGTTCGCTTGCCGGTTTGACGAAAACGGTGACTCGAGAGGCGAGGTCTCCGGGCAGCGGCAATTGATCGATGGCCTCGGCAAGCTCATCCACCCCAATGCGGATTCGGCCCGCGCGTCGATCCAGCACCTGCATGTTCTCGATGGTCGCGAGGTTACCACGCAGCGCAATGTCATCCGGACCCAGTTCAATCCCCGCGCCAATCGCTTCTGCCGGTCCACGATCCAGTGCCAGGGGGGATTGGCCGAACAATGCGAGCGTACCGGCGACAGTATCGGCTACACCGCCGGGACCGACCGCGTCTGCGAGGCCACATTGACCTTCCCGTGCCAGGCGGTCAAAGACAGGTGTGTCAGCCGCTTGCAGGGGTGTTTTTCCGTCGAGGGCATTGGCTGGTCTGTCTGCCAGCCCATCGATGATCACCAGCAGCACAGGCCCGTTTTCGATGCCCTGTTCCAGATCGACGGAAGCCAGGAACGGTGCCTGTCGTTCCAGGATGCCAGTCACCGCCCGAAGGGTCTGGCCTACCGTGGGTTCCTTTGTCGACGTATCCAGCAACGGTTGGCCATTGGCTTCAACCTGTTGTAGCAGGTAGTCCTGTATAAACCGAATCGATTCGAAGTTTTCCAGGTAGCGTTCTGCCAGACGATTGCTCTGGCGAGCCCGATGAAGAAAGCGTGCCCGATGGGTTTCCTCGTCAAGGGTCGCGAGGAACAGCGGTACCTGATAGGCAAGACCTTCGAGGTCAGGGAAGGGAATAAGGTCTGGATGAAGATGGACGCCCTCCACCAGCAGGTTGGTATTTTCGGTGACGGCCCGTTCAACCACAGCACGGACCCCGACGCAGACTCGCGTGGCCTGCTCATCGAAGGTATCGATCAAACGCTGCGAGAAATCCGGATCATGAAGGGAGCCTACTGGGGCAGCAGCGTTCGAGTCGCCAAGGTCAGCCGGTTCGAAACTCGAACTATGCAACGCCGGCAGGATCTCGGGTGTGAACACCATCCGCATGACCTGGCGGATGGTATCAGTCGCGCTGACCCGGTGGATGCGCAACAATGGGGCCAGTTCCAGCGCAAGCGTCGACTTGCCGGTGCCGGTTGCGCCGCCAATGTAGAGGATGAGTGGTCGTGAAAGGTTGCGTATCCTGCGCATTGTCCGATAGCGACGGGCCGTCTCCTTGCCCTCCATGCGCTCCAGCAGGTCCGCCACACGCTTTACGATTTCTGTACTGGCGAGGCGAGTGATGAATTCCCTGCGTAGCCCGGCCTCGAGTTCTGCGACCAGCCGATAGGCCCGATCCAGCGAGACACCGCCTGCTTCGATACTGCGTGCCAGCAGGCCCCGGGAGAACGGCTGTTCCTGATCCCGGTAAACCACGCTGATGCCGGCAATGGCACCGGTGGGTGCTCGCAACGACAGGGCAAGATCGCTGCCATAGATCTTTTCCAACTCCTGCGTAATGAGATCGCGAAGCTCAGCTGTCGTCACTTCTAACCGTTCGCCAAGATGGTCGCGGATCGCCTGGGCAATCGCATACGCGCTGTCGAAATCGAGCCCGCGCTGAACGAGGTCGTGAGTCACCATGCCGCGCAGGAACCGCTGGCGGGCGCCCCCCGGCCAGACTACCGACAACTGCTTTCTTCTGGAGGTGTCATCTGCCATGCTGCGGTCTCTTTAGCTGGTTCACGTGCGGGAACTCTACACCGTGGTGGCTAGTTCCTTCCAACCTGTTGATTTCAACACAACAATGGAATGTCGCCGCGTTTGCGCCCATTAACGTTAGTTTCAGGTCCGGAACTAGCTGGTTCACGTGCGGGAACTCTACACCGTGGTGGCTAGTTCCTTCCAACCTGTTGATTTCAAAACAACAATGGAATGTCGCCGCGTTTGCGCCCATTAACGTTGGTTTCAGGTCCGGAACTAGCTACGTGAGTGGCGCGGTGGTCGCGGCCGTGTGATAGACAGAAGCCGCGCGGATTCGGGTTTCAGTTCATGCCAGTTGACCGGAATGTGCAGATGGGCCACCGCGGCGGTCGTCAGCAGCTTGCCATCGGAGGGGTTCGGCAGGTCCGGGCCGCACAAGTATTCAAGCAGTCCCACCAGGCCAGGGTTGTGTCCCACCATCATGACCGTACCGATACTGTTTTTGCATCCCCGAAGCACCTCCACCAGTGAGTTCGCGTTGCCACCATAGATTCGCGGTTCCCAGATGACCTCGTCCTTGTGGATACCCAGTTCCCTGCAGACCTCAAGGGTGGTCTCCCTGGCTCTTGCCGCAGGCGAACTCAGCACGCCGTCGGGAATCACACCGTCGCGACGAAGTCGCTGCCCGACCCGGGGTGCGTCCTTTCGACCCCGCCCGGCGAGCGGCCTGTCGAAATCCAGGGATGCGCCGGTATCCCATGCCGATTTGGCATGGCGAAGGACAAGTAGCTGGCGCGACATAGAGGCTGGTTCCGTTAGTGAATTCAAGCGATGGTAGCCCCTGTCCCTGATACAGTCCAGGCTGTGACCGGATCGACAGTCCGGATCGACGATTGCGCGGATTGCACGAATTTCGCGGATCAACGGTCTGGATCGGTGATTGCGTGCGGCGCAGGGACCAGCCTTGAGCGTGTCCGTCTCAGGCACGCGTAGTCGTACAAGGAAGTGCTCACGCTGGCACCTCGTATCAGTGAACTTCCATGATAGGACTCGCTGATGTAGATCAGCCCATTTGCCCACGAAAAGCTGCACAATAAAACAAGGTAAAAAGAAGCATTCACAAAAGAAGCATTAAGAAGTGACAGAATGAGTCTTCCGATGAAAGCATCGGCACCAGGCTTTGTCCTTTTCAATCAGAACCAGGGGAGCAATACCATGTCAACTTTGCCAGACGATAAGGCCCGGAAGCCGCGGCCTGACGCCCGCCGAGGTTCCGGGGATGGCGACCACGGCATCGGCGGGTCTGTAAAGACCGATATGCTGGTTGAAGAACCAGTTCCGGAACCAATCGAACAGCCCGCCAGAGATGCAGTCGAAAGTCAGCGCTCGGGCGCCGCGCAAGCTCCATCGGAACCAGAGGACCTGACCGCTGCCAACCTTCCTGCATCTAACCGGCCAGTAGCTGACCAGACCAGGCCGGGGGTGAGCCACAAGCCCCTGACGGGTCGACCCAATGAAATACTTCGCGAGGCCATACGGACTGCTTCCACAGGGGGTGGGCTTCGGAGCAGCCCAATCGCGCGGACCAACCCCGAAACTATTCCCATTATTGAAGTGTCTGAGGCAAGCAACGTTGCATCATCGTCAGTACCGGTTGGAGCGATGCCACCTACGACGATTGTCGAAAACGCGCCATCAGAGCAAAACGCGCCATCCGAAGCAAACGGGCGACCAGAGCAAGATGTGACATCAGAAGAAGGCGCGCCATCTGAAGAAAACGCTGCTTCAGAAGAAAATGCCACATCAGAGCAAGACGTGACTTCACAAGCGGACAGCACACTACCAGAAACCGGGGGCCCGTCCACCGATGGGCCCTCCGTGGAGTCATTGTCCGGGCCTCTCCCCGATGCCACGCCGTCGACTGACGTGCAGATCAGCGTAAAGTCTCCTGAACTCTATCTGAATCGGGAACTGACCTGGCTGGGCTTCGACGACCGGGTACTGTTCCAGGCTGAGGATTCTCGCAACCCACTGCTCGAGCGAGTGAAATTTCTTGCGATTTCGGATAATAACCTCGACGAGTTCGTCATGAAGCGAATTGCCGGATTGAAGCAGCGCCTCGCATCCGGCGAGTCATCGACGGGCGTGGATGGACTTACCCCGGCCCAGCAGATCACTCAATGCAGTGAGGCGATGCGAGCACTCCGGGAACGTCAGGGGCAAGTCTATACCGCACTACTGTCCGAGCTCGAGGAACACAACATCCGGTTCTTGAAGTACGAAGAGCTGAACCCGTCCCAGCAGACCCAGATTCGGGACGACTTCATCCAGAATATCTTCCCCATCGTGACGCCACTCGCGATGGACCCTGGGCATCCATTCCCGTTTATCTCCAATCTGGCGGTGAATCTGCTCCTGACGATGCGTTTTCCCGGCGAGAGTGATCTGCAGATGGCCCGGGTCAAGGTGCCATTGATCAAGGGGCTGACATCGCGATTGCTGCCGGTCGCGAACGACAGTTCGGCTCACCTGTTCGTGTCCCTGGATGAGGTGATCTCGAACAACCTGGACTTGCTGTTCCCAGGCATGGAAATCGCGAGTTGCGAGGTGTTTCGCGTGACCCGGAACATCAACATTGTGCCCGCCGATACGGCGGCGACCAACCTGGTGGAGATGATCGAACTCGAGCTTCGTGAACGGCGCTTTGCGTCGATTGTGCGCCTTGAGATCGAGCGCGGCATGGATGAAGTCCACAAGGGGATGCTGGCTGCCAATCTGGGGCTCGACCAGGACCTGGACGTGTTTGAGTCACACGGCCTGCTGGGCATGCGGGACCTGTTTGAGATCGCGTCGCTGGATATCCCGGCACTACATGACACGCCGCACCATCCCGCAGACCACCCGGTACTCGCGACCGATTCGCGAAACATCTTCCATATTCTGCGGGAACACGGACCGATGTTGTTGCAGCATCCGTACCAGTCATTCGAAACCTCGGTCGTGCGATTTCTTCGAACCGCCTGTGAGGACCCGCAGGTGCTCGCCATCAAGATGACGTTGTACCGAACCTCTGCCAGGGCCGAGATCATTGACCTGCTGGTCAATGCTGCAAGGAATGGCAAGCAGGTTGCCGTGCTGGTTGAACTTCGTGCGCGCCTGGACGAGGCAAACAACATCGACCGTGGCCGCAG
>JAQBUI010000026.1 GCA_027624035.1 Pseudomonadota bacterium
CGTGGTCTACGTGGCCGATCGTTCCTACATTTACGTGCGGTTTCGTCCGCTCAAACTTCGCTTTGGACATTACAGCCCTTCTCCTTTATGACACCGTACAGAAATTGAGTTCTCAGCTGCCTGACGATCGAACCCCGAGACCCGTCAAAACCTCGTCAGACCCTTCTTGCCAGTACACCGAACCCGATACCAAACACACCAAAAATGGAGCTCATAACCGGATTTGAACCGGTGACCTCTTCCTTACCAAGGAAGTGCTCTACCGACTGAGCTATATGAGCAAATCTTCCTTTTCCGGACGCTGCCCTCGCCCGTCGCTATGTACACGTTATCGTCTGGAGCGGGTAGCGAGAATCGAACTCGCGTCATCAGCTTGGAAGGCTGAGGTTCTACCCCTAAACTATACCCGCCTTGACCCGCTCTTGCCGTCACCGCCCGCCAATCCTTGTCGGTGTCGTATCACCACCGGGCGCTTACTCAAAACCTCTTACTCAAAACCTCTTACTCAAGACCCTCTACAAGAAGGGACCGTTGCCGCTGAATATGGTCTCTGAACTTCGGCGCAGGATACCGGCCCAACCCACCTTTCATTCGGCCTTTCATCCTAAGTCTCTGAATTACCACGTATTGTGGCAAGGGCCACCAGCCCCTCAGACCCTTAACCCTTGGTGGAGGGGGGTGGATTCGAACCACCGAAGCTTACGCGTCAGATTTACAGTCTGATCCCTTTGGCCACTCGGGAACCCCTCCAAAAAGAGGCGCTAGATTCTGCCCTTGGACCTCTTGGATGTCAAATGAATTTGGTGAAACAGAGCCCGTCGCGACCAATCGGGCGCTAATCCTGGGCGATTTCTGGTGCCGCCACCAAGAGTCGAACTCGGGACCTACTGATTACAAATCAGTTGCTCTACCGACTGAGCTATAGCGGCCTGTCACGAAGCAGCGGATGCGAACTTCACTCGGCGCGATTGTAGGGCATGACGGGCCGCCTATCAACGTTCTGTAGCCGGTTCTGCGTCAGGACAGACCACCGGCGCGCGATCCACATCGTATTGTTCTGCCAATTCGGCCTCGATTGCTACCGGTATGACAAGGTGGGTTCCAGGCGCCGCAAACAGCCAGTAACGGCGATCAACTCTCTCAATAGCACGGATCCTGGCGTCATAGCCGTCTCTTTGAAAGCGAGCCTCGGCGGAATCCGCGGCCTCACGGGTAGAAAACACGCCGAGTGAAATCGCCAGGGCGTCTCTGCCCTTGGTGATCACATAGCTGTCGATCTTCTGGTTCTGTAGTTCTCGCAGCTTGCGGAATGCCTCCTCCAATGACACCGCCGGCGCCAGCATGACCCTGAAATCGTACTCACCGGTAGGCTGATCCACTGCGCGAAGCACGGGCACGCCATCGAGTGCAGACAGTCGCTCGAGCACTTCCTGACTCGAGACAATATCGAGAAATGGCCCCAGCGCCTCACACTGACCATCACCAACGTTCGTCGACACCAGTGGATTGTTCACGATCTCATCCATCTGAACCGAACGATCATCGATACCGCTCTCGCTGAGTAATTCAATCGTCGGGATTCTACTGCCGGCCGGTGCGCTCAATTGGATCGCCTCAGAGACCGGTTCCCTGATGGCTTGCCAGATAAAGAAAGAAACATTCAGCACCACCAGACAATAGAAGACCCCGCGCATCTAGGTTGCACCACGCCGGATGCTGACCTCACCTGCGTTGAATGTCTGCAGACCGGAAGCGGACCGGACCCGGAGGTTACCTTGCTGGTCAATGCCTGCATCATCGCCGTGGACTCGCTGATCTCCGAGCAGGACAGTGACTGGCAACCCCTGATAGAGATTAAAATCGGGCCAGCGTTCACGGAACGGGGCAAACCCATTGGTCGCGAACTGTTCCATCCCTTCAAAGATGCTGCAGAGCAGCCGCCCGGCCAGCTCATTCCGTGACATACCCAGATCGGGCACGGTGCTGAATGGCTGGTCAATCTGACTGGCCGCCGCTGGTGACAACCCCAGATTGACGCCGATTCCCGTGACCGTGTAGAGGTCACCCCGGCCCGGCGAGCCCACTTCAATCAGAATGCCCGCCAGCTTGCCACCGTGCAGAAGGATGTCATTGGGCCATTTCAGCCCCGCTTCCGCCACACCTGCATCCCGCAAGGCCAGGACGATCTGCATTCCGACCACCAGGCTGAGCCCTTCGAGGCTGGTGCTTTCCCGCCTGAAACGGCGCGCAACACTCAGATAAAGATTGGTACCGAACGGGCTGACCCACTGACGACCCCGTCTGCCCCGTCCCGCAGTCTGCTGTTCGGCGAGACATACCTGGTAGGTTTCTCTTTCTGCCACACCGGACCTGGACATGAGAAAGGTATTGGTTGAATCAATGCTCCAGAATACCTGCAGGGCGACGTCACTTCCGGGAGACAGGTAGTGCCTGATGAGGTCCGGATCAAGTAGCTCTACCGGCGTCTTCAGACTGACCACATCACGGTCATGAACAACGTCCAGGCCCAGTGCCAGACAATCGCTGAGAATTTCGTCACGATAGGGCACATGGCCCGATTCGATAAGTTGGCGTAGATAGGACTGCTGGGTATCAGACATCGATGGAAACCCCACAGGGTTCGATGGTGATCGGAAATGGTGGAGCCACGCGGGATCGAACCGCGGACCTCCTGCGTGCAAGGCAGGCGCTCTCCCAGCTGAGCTATGGCCCCATTCGGGTACACCTAACAGACGCTTTCATCTGGTGGGTCTGGGTGGATTTGAACCACCGACCTCACCCTTATCAGGGGTGCGCTCTAACCAACTGAGCTACAGACCCAGAAGACGATACGGCTGCCTTTCCGAGGGCGCGTATTATACGGCTGTGTCACGTGATTACAAACTCCCTGACGGCGCCGTCGGAATGCCCTGCTACGATGCACGCAAGGCGTTGCTAAAGCAACCCCGAAAAATCGTGGACACCTTCGGGCCAAAGTGGCCCCGGCCTTCGGCAGCACAGGTTCAGTGGAACCCGGGATCTTTCGACTTCTGGACAACGAGATGATGGTTCTTCTTGCCCTTTTGCAGGATATGGTAGCGACCGAACAATGCGTTGTCGGCGTCGAGCACATAGTCTTCGTCCGTTATCTTGATGCCGTTGATCGACACCGCATTGCCCTTTATGAGCTTCCTCGCCTGCCCGAGCGTCACCTCGCCGCGAGGCGTCACCGCCAGACCTGACTCGACCAGCATTTCCATCAGCGTCACCTGGCCGGAGGACATCGTGACCGGCAGCCCGTCCAGTGCAAGCTGACTCAGATCGTCCGCCTCAAGGCTGCCGAGAGAATTGGCAAACATTGCCTCGCTGATCCGTCGGGCAGTCGCGAGGCCCTCATCACCGTGAACCAGACGCGTGACTTCATCCGCCAGAGTAATCTGGGCAGCTCGCGCCCCGGGGTCCTGAGCCATTGCCGTTGCCAGACGCTCAATCTCAACAGAGTCCAGGAAGGTGAAGATGCCGAGCCATTTGACCGCGTCATCATCACTGGCGTTGCGCCAGAACTGGTAGAACGCATAGGGTGAAGTCATGCTGGCATCGAGCCAGATCGCGCCGCCGGTGCTCTTGCCAAATTTGGAACCATCGGATCGGGTCAGCAACGGATACGTCAATGCATAGGCCTGCTTGCCTTCCATGCGACGTATGAGGTCGATTCCCGCTGTGATGTTACCCCACTGATCACTGCCGCCCATCTGGATGGTACAGTCGTAGCGTCGATTGAGAACCACGAAATCGTAGGATTGAAGAATCATGTAGCTGAATTCTGTATAGCTGATACCGATCGAGTCATCTTCAATGCGACGCCTCACTGATTCCTTGGCAATCATGGCATTGACGCTGAAGTGCTTACCGATGTCGCGCAGGAAGTCGATCACCGTCATCGACTCTGTCCATTGCGCATTGTCCACCACCACCGCAGAGTTGTCGCCACAATCAAAGTCCAGAAATCGACTCGCCTGAGCGCGAATCCGGTCCAGCGAGCGGATCACCTGTTCGCGCGTTTTCAGCTCTCGCTCTGTGTTACGCCCGCCCGGGTCACCAATCATGCCGGTAGCACCTCCGACCAGCAGAATGGGACGGTGTCCGGCAAGCTGGAAACGGCGGAGCGCCAGCAGGGGCACGAGGTTGCCTATGTGCAGGCTGTCGGCCGTGGGGTCAAAGCCCGCGTAAACCGTGCGGCTTCCCGATCTGAGATGCGTTTCCAGCGCTTCCTCACTGCTGGCCTGAGCCACAAGCCCCAATTGGCGGAAGTCTTCGAGTAGGTTGTCTGTCATGGTGATGTCTTTTCTTGTCGGCTTCGAGTACGAAATGCTGGCCGGTACTGTTATATTCTGCGCCTGCAAGCCCCTGACGCCCGCACCCGATACCAGAGGAAGCGCAAAATACAGTATCCGGACTGAATTACAAGCAGCCATGAGCGTGTGGACAGCCATGAGCGTGTGACAACAAAGTGCGCGCCCGTGGCAGGCGTGCCATGGTAGTGGTGGAAGTTTCCCGGTCGCAACGTAGGAGCCGGAACACCCAGGAGATGCCGGTTGGTATTCCAGGCCACAACAGGCGGCATGATTAAGGCATATTTCAGCTGTATTGGACTTCCATTATTTCTATAGTTTTTATATAGTTAGCGGGGTCTTATTACAAACCACAATAATAATGGTGACGCATCACAAGCGATGTCCGATGAAACACTCAAAGCAGCAAGGTAATAGGCGCCCAAAAAAGACCCTGTCTAATGAGATCCATTGGATATGAGCCGATATCCCCAAACGCATATCAGAACTGCGGCACTGGTGGCAGCCATGCTTGCCATTGTGATCTCCGCGCTTCCGGCAAGAGATTACGACGAGAACCCGCGTGTACCCATCGCACTGGCTGTCAGCGTCCCGATTTCCCAAGCGCCGGTTCTGGATGAGCCTGAACCCGAATCAGAGTCTGTGCAGAAGCTCGACTGGCAGGAACTGACCATCAAACGTGGCGACAGTCTGGCCCGGATATTCAATCGCGTCGGCTTGCCGGCCGCTGATCTGCAATCCATCGTGGACCTGGGCGGCGAAGTGAATACCCTGCGACGCATTTTTCCCGGGACTAAACTGCACCTGCAGATCGATGATCAGGGTGTATTGCATGCGCTCCGATACAGCCGGAACAAACTGGAAACGCTGCTCGTCACCCGGGAAGGCGACTCCTTTCATGCGTCTGTCACTCAGGCCAACACTGAACAACTGACTTCGTTCCAGGTGGTCACCATCGACGGGCAAGCGCCAAGCCTGTATCTGGCAGGGAAGCGGGCGGGACTTTCAGACAACATCCTGATGCAACTCAGCTACATTTTTCAGTGGGATATCAGCTTTGCCCTCGACATGAGACAGGGCGATACGTTTGCGCTGCTGTACGAGGAGATCTATGCGGAAGGCGAGAAAGTGAAAGATGGCGATATCCTGGCCGCAACGTTCGTCAACATGGGCAAGTCCTACACTGCGGTCAAGTACCGGGACCAGGACGGCAGGACCGATTACTACAGCCCCGAGGGCCTCAGCATGCGCAAGGCGTTCATGCGAGACCCTGTTCACTTCTCCCACGTCAGTTCCAGTTTCAACCTGCGACGTCTGCACCCGATACACAAACGAGTCATGCCCCATCGAGGCATAGATTACGCCGCGAACCAGGGCACCCCGGTCGTCGCTGCAGGCGATGGCAAGGTCATCACCGCCGATCAAAATAGCGCATCCGGCAAATTCATCGTGCTGCAACACGGGCAACAATACACCACGAAATACCTGCACCTCTCCCGCTTTGCCAGTGGCATCAGTCCAGGAAAATCCGTCAGGCAGGGCCAGACAATCGGGTACGTTGGCGCAACGGGTTGGGCCACCGCACCCCATCTGCACTATGAGTTTCTGCTTGACGGCGTGCATCGCAATCCGAGAACCGTACGGCTGCCCAAGGCAGACCCGATCCCCGCCTCAGACATCGAACATTTCCGATATGCAACGACCTCGCTGCTGCTGCAGTTGGCTGCCATCCAGGGCAAGACAGGATTCGCCAGCCTGACCGGCAGCGGCAATGCATCCGAGTAGCAAGACTAAAGAGCAATACCTGTAACGCCAGGGTAATTCCTGAATGACTTGATCGATACCGTGGCGTTGTGGCCGGGCTCAAGTCGAAAAGGAATTACCACATCCACAGGTATTGGTTGCATTGGGGTTGGTGACCACAAACCTTGACCCCTGAAGATCTTCACGAAAGTCAATTTCGGCGCCGACAAGATATTGAAAGCTGAGCGCATCGACCAGCAGCGTCACCCCGGTCTTTTCGATAGCGGTATCGTCCTCCTCGACGTCCTCGTCGAACGTAAAGCCATATTCAAAACCCGAGCAGCCACCACCGGTCACAAAGACCCGTAGTTTCAGATTCTCGTTTTCTTCCTCGGCAATCAGCGCGCGCACCTTGTTCGCGGCCGAATCCGAGAATCGCATTCCTGTGGGGTCGTAAGTAGCGGGCGTATGATTCATGTTATCTACTGATATGGGTACAGATCTGGTTAACTCAAGCGTTAGCTTGACTCGTGACCGCTGCCACCTGGGGTGACTTTGGCCTTGCTTCCGGGCCGGGCCGTTCTGCGGACGCTGGTTTGACCACCGCAGTGTCCGCCGGGCGGGATTCCTTTTTGGCATCCTTTTGATGCACAAGGCTGCCATCGACCCGACTGCCCATCACCATCTCGATCAGATTGTAATGTACGTTGCCGATGACTTCCGCTTTGGCAGCCAATTCAATGTGTTTGTCGGAATGAATGTCGCCAAAGACCTTGCCATTGACGATGACGTTGGGAACACGAATGTCTCCAGCTACCCGACCCTTCTCACTCACCGTCACGGTGGCCTTTGAACCGGGTTGGGCAAAGATATTACCTTTGATAATCCCGTTCACCAGCAACTGATCGCTGAAGTGAATATCCCCCACCATTTCGCAATTCGTCGCAACCAGTGTAATGCCAGTTTCTGCGCGGCTATCCTTTCCAAACATTCCCTATCCTCCGTTCAATTGCCATACGAACTTCCTCTCGAGCCGCTGCGCCTTCCGTCCTGATGGTACGGCCACAACCATGAATTCTCTGGGTTCAAATCCCTTGGGGAGGGTTAACTCCCCATCAATATTCTGGAAATACTTGAACCGAAACAGAATGGACTCACCCCGGCTTTTGTCAAGTTCGCGTAGAGGAATGGCTTTTGATGCCTGCCCCTCAACGCCAACCAGATTAATCTCTACATCACCCTGGACGTACTCATGCTTGTCAACCACCTGAGTCAGCAGGAGACTGTATCTGAAACGGTCCGGCGCCGAGGATTCTTCCATGTTGAGCCGTTCGATACGCAGCCCCTGGTCTTCGACGTTGGGCAGCATCACGCCCTTGTAAAATGTGATCTCCTCATTGAGTTGAGCCACCTGAGACTGCAACTCCTCAATCGTCCCGCGGACCTCCTCAGTAGCGCGGGAATCTACCTGGCCCCCCAGCCGGAGATTGGCGATCTCACTCCTCATTACCGCGTTATCGGACCGCATCTCGGCGATCTGGCGCTGGAGCACATCTTTTTCCCTTACCAGCACTGCCTCATGAGCAAGACCCTGTTGCTTGCCGAATTCATGGGTCAGGAAGCTGAACGTCGCCATAAACAGCATGAACAGCGTAAACACAGCAACCTTGTAAAGCGGTCTGTGGGGGACCACCATCATCTCGTACTGCTTGCTGCCTTTGACTGCCGCCATATGTGCTACATTCGGAGCGCGGATCAGCAAGTTTAGCAGAAAATGCGAACAAACCACTTAATGCGACTACCCGTGATACGGCTATGAAGCGACCGCGGATATCAATCCGGACCTTTCGTCGGCAGCTCGCATCAATCGATTCAACACCACAGTTTGCCATCCTGGGGGTCTGTTCGGGACTGGTCACCGGGCTGGTTATCGTACTTTTTCGAAAGCTGGTCGAGATGCCACTGTCGGTGCTTCTACCAGGCGGCGAAGAGAATTTTGAGGGTCTGCCATGGGCAGCCTACTTCTTCTTTCCCTTCATTGGCGCTCTGGTACTGGGCGCGCTGATGTCATTGATCAAGCCAGAGCATCGTCGTATCGGGGTAGTGCATGTCCTTGAGCGTCTGGGACGCTACCAGGGACACCTGCCCTTCAGAAACCTGGTCACCCAGCTGGTTACCGGCACGATCGCGCTGGTATCCGGCCAGTCCGGGGGCCGGGAAGGCCCTGCCATTCACCTGGGCGCCGCTGGTTCCAGCCTGCTCGGCCAGTATCTCAGCCTGCCCAACAACAGTATCCGAATACTCGTCGGTTGCGGCGCCGCCGCAGCGATCGCCGGGTCGTTCAATACGCCCATAGCGGGTGTGATCTTCTCGATGGAGGTCATCCTCATGGAGTATACCGTCGCCGGCTTCATCCCGGTTATTCTGGCAGCAGTCGTTGCCGCACTGATCAATCAGTTGGTGTTTGGTGCGGACACCGCATTTCCGGTGCCTGCTGTCGCCATGAACTCGTTCCATGATCTCCCCCTGCTGATCCTCGAGGGCGTCATGATTGGCGTTCTGGCCGCTGTCTACGTGCGCTTCATCCAGGTCATCTATCGACGGGCGCCAGCTACCCTGTGGCTCAGACTCCTGATCGCTGGCACAGTCACGGGCCTTGCCGGACTCGCGGTGCCACAGGTACTGGGGCTGGGTTACGACACCGTGAACTTCGCCCTGCTGGGTCAACTGCCATTGATTGTGTTGATCGCAGCATGCCTGTTCAAGATCATTACCAGCGCCACCAGCGTCGCCATGGGCATGCCCGTCGGCGTGATCGGCCCCACCCTGTTCATTGGCGCGACAGCAGGCGGGGCGATGGCAGCGATCGCCGCCGGCGCTGGCCTTGACAACATCTCGTCTCCGGGCTTCTACGTCATGCTCGGGATGGGGGCCATGATGGGTGCTGTGCTGCAGGCCCCTCTGGCGGCGCTGATGGCGGTCATGGAACTGACCCAGAACCCCAGCATCATCCTGCCGGCAATGCTGGTGATCATCATCGCAAACGTGACGGCAAACGAGGGGTTTGGACTCCGCAGCGTGTTCATCATGCAGATGGAGATGATGGGCGTTGAGTTCAGACAGAATCCTCTGTCCATGACGCTCAACCGCGCCTCAGTCGCGAGCATCATGTCGCGAAGCTTCAAGCACGTGCCGCGCCATATTGATGTCGATACAGCCAGGGCTCTGGCCAGAGAATCTCCCCACTGGCTGCTGGTTGACGGCAAGGACCATCCACGGGAAATCCTTCGAACCGAAGACCTCGTTTCGTATCTGAAGAAACATGCGGATGTGAAGTCGATCGACCTGCAGGAGATGCCTGCAACCCGTCGCGACGTCACCGGGATCCTGCTTCAGGCAACGCTGAGTGAAGCCCTGGATGCGCTCAACGGGACCAACATGCAGGCCCTCTACGTCAATCGCATCAGTGCCCCGATGTTGACGTCACCCGTCGGCATCCTGACCAGAGAGGACATCGAGGCCTACTACAAGACCTGAGCAGGCCCTAGCAGGAGCCCAACCCTGAATACCTCAATAGGGCCTGGAAACACCATCAAGTCCAGGAGACACCCTCGATCCGCCCATTTTGACACTCACTGCAGTCGCCCGGCACCAGTCAGAACATGCAAAGTAGCGCCGTATATGCTTGAATCCGCACTCGCAGTTTTGACTACAGGATTACCATGTCACGATCTACCGATCTCTTCGAGATGGCACAAAATGTGCTCCCTGGAGGAGTCAATTCGCCTGTTCGCGCTTTCAAATATGTCGGGGGACATCCCCTGTTCATTGCCCGGGGTGAGGGTGCCTGGATCGAGGATGTAGACGGCAAACGGTACGTGGATTACGTGGGTTCCTGGGGGCCCATGGTCGCCGGGCATGCCCACCCTGCAGTCATTGCAGCGCTCCACTCGGCCATTGACCAGGGACTCAGCTTCGGCGCTCCCACCTCGATTGAGACCGAAGTTGCCGAGATGATCCGGCGACATGTACCCTCCATGGAAATGTTGCGCATGGTCAATTCAGGCACTGAGGCCACGATGAGCGCAATCCGGCTGGCAAGGGGATTCACCGGTCGGGACAAGATCGTGAAATTTGAAGGGTGCTATCACGGACATGCAGACTCCCTTCTGGTGAAAGCAGGGTCCGGCGCACTCACTCTCGGTCAGCCCGATTCTGCCGGCGTTCCGGCCAGCTTTGCCGAGCACACTCTGACACTCCGGTTTAACGATCTGACCCAGGCAGCGTCGCTGTTTGACGCCATCGGCAGCGAGATCGCCGCCGTAATCGTTGAACCCGTGGCAGGGAACATGGGATGCATTCCGCCCAAAGCCGGATTCCTGGCCGGGCTGCGTGATCTCACGGCCGCCCATGGCAGCCTGCTGATATTCGATGAAGTCATGACGGGGTTCCGGGTCGCACTCGGTGGTGCACAGGCACTGTATGGCGTACGACCTGATCTCACGACCCTTGGCAAGGTTATCGGCGGGGGCATGCCGGTGGGCGCGTTCGGCGGTCGGCAGGACATCATGTCGCATCTCGCACCACTAGGTGACGTCTATCAGGCGGGGACCCTGTCCGGCAACCCGATCGCTATGACAGCCGGACTCGCAACTCTGAAGCTGGTTGAAGTCGATGGTTTTTACGACCGAGTTGAAAAGACAACTCGTGAACTTGTGGGCGGCCTCAAGGCGCTCGCTGACCAATACCATGTGCCGTTCTCCACGAATCAGGTTGGCGCGATGTTCGGACTGTTCTTTACGACGACAGACCCGGTGACGGACTTCGACGCGGTCATGGCCGCCGATACAGCCCTGTTTAAGAGATTCTTCGGCCACATGCTGGATGAGGGAATCAATCTCGCACCGTCTCCTTTTGAGGCCGGCTTTGTGTCCAGTGCCCATGGGCCGGAGGAAATCGCAAAGACGCTTGCCGCTGCGGACAAGGCCTTTGCAGCAATAAAGCCCTGACATGAGAACAACACGATGAAGAAATATGATGTCTATGGCATCGGCAACGCTCTGGTCGATACCGAATACGAGGTCTCGGACGAATTCCTCAGGATCGCCAGCCTCCCTAAGGGCATGATGACGCTCATCGAAGAGCAGGATCGGCATCGGCTCATTCAATTGCTCGAAGACAAACACGAACACCAGGCCGTCAAACTGGCAAGTGGGGGTTCTGCTGCCAACACCGTCGTTGCCGTCAGCCAGCTTGGCGGGTCGGCGTTCTATAGCTGTAAAGTCGCCAACGATCCAGCAGGTGATTTTTTTGTCAGGGACCTGGATGAGCTTGGGGTCGATACGAACCTGGAAGCCAGGCGAGAACCAGGTACCACCGGTGCATGCATTTCGATGGTCACTCCGGACGCCGAGCGCACCATGACGACTCATCTTGGCATCACCCAGCAGTTATCCGTCAGGGAACTCAGACCCGATGCACTGCGCAATGCCAGCGTCCTGTATATCGAGGGCTACCTGGTCAGTTCACCGTCGGGGTTCGATGCAGCCCTCGAGGCCCAGCGAATCGCCAGGGCATCGGGCGTCACTGTTGCGCTGACCCTGTCAGACCCGGCCATGGTCCAGAATTTCAAGAGTTCATTCGATCAGCTTATTGGGCAGGGAGTGGACCTGCTGTTCTGTAATGAGGACGAAGCGGCCCTCTGGAGCCAGACTGACACTCGCGATGGTGCGATCGAGAAAATTCGAAGTGCCTGTACCCGGTTTGCCATGACCTGTGGCAGTGAAGGGGCTATCGTCTGCGACGGCGCAACGACGAAACTGGTGGCAGGCGTACCCATCAAGCCCGTTGATACCACCGGGGCAGGGGACAATTTTGCAGGGGCGTTCCTCTACAAGGTCTGTCGCAACCAGGACTATGCAAGCGCTGCAGCCTTTGCCAACCGTTCAGCATCACTTCTGGTTTCAAGCTTTGGCGCAAGGCTGACATCCGCGGTGGTCAACCAGCATCTCAAGGGCTAGGCGCAAGGCCCGGCAAGAGAGCCGACTGGAGAGCCCGGCTCAAAAAACGCTGCTGGTACAGGGATCAATTGCCGTCAGAACAGTACCATCTGCGGATCAATGATCTCTGCCAGCGATGAGGCCTTGAAAGACAGAATCGCGTCCGCCACGGGGGCCAGCTGGCGCGACACATAGAATTCATAGTCGATCGGCGATTCGACATATTGCCTGGGCTCGGGTCCATTGACGGTGATCAGATATTCCACCCAGCCGCCGCCGTCAGGTAACGCAGGCAGGCCCCGCTGCTGCCGCATCTCCACGGCTTTACGCGCCGCCCTGACGTGGGGCGGTACATTGCTGACGTAGTCGCCAATCGGCCGCCGCATCCGTCGTCGCAGCAGCAGCTGATCATCCCGAAGACCGCCTCTGACGCTCGAGACGACCTCCCTTACGTAGGCTTCAAAGGGCAGATCGAGAAACACCAGACGGTAGAGTTCCTGCTGGAATTCCCTGGCAAGGGCACTCCAGTCACTCCTGACCGTCTCCAGCCCCTTGAAGACCAGGTGCTGACGACCACCCTCCACTACCAGGCCCGCATATCGCTTCTTGCTGCCCGTCTCCGAGCCACGAATTTTCGGCATCAGAAACTTCCGGTAGTGGGTCTCGTACTCGACCTCCAGAAAACTCTCCACACCAAACTCCGACATCAGCCTGTCTCGCCACCAGCCATTGAGATCATCGGTGAGTTCGCTGGCAGCGCCGGGAACGTCGTCCACATCCGAAAAATGAACGAACACCGAGTCCGTATCACCATAGATGACCGGCAGGCCCCGGTCCTCGATGAAGTCCCGGGTCTGCTGCAGAATCTCATGACCCCGCATGGTGATTGAGCTGGCAAGGCGTGCGTCAAAAAAGCGGCAGGCGGGTGTTCCCAGCACACCGTAGAATGAATTCATGATGATCTTGATGGCCCGGGACATTGCGCTGCGTCCTTGCCGTTTCGCCACGTCTCTGGCCTCCCACAGGTTTCGGATGATCCGCGGCAACAGCGCACGTCGGCGAGAAAAGCAGGCTCCCCGGAATCCCTCAATGTCACCTTCTTCCGCGGTAATCATCGCCAGCGGATCCACGTGGAAAGTCCTGATGATGCTGGGATACAGGCTCTTGAAATCGAGCACGACCACATCGTCGTACAGTCCGGCGGTTGAGTTCAGAACGAAGCCTCCCGGACTCGCCTCTACATCACCGGACGCCCGCATCGGTGCAACGAAGCCCTCGCGGTGCAGGCGCGGAAGGTAAAGGAAGTCGAAAGCGGCAACGGAGCCACCTGCCCGATCCAAATCGAGCCCGGTCAGCTTCGATCGTTCAATGGCGAAGTCAATCAGGGACTCCGAGGCAAAAATGTCCCACACCAGGCGACAGTCGTTCAGATTGTAGTCCGCGAGCGCACTCCGGTTGCTCCCATACATCTCCTGAATCTCAACCGCTCTGGCATCCACATCGTCTACGATTTTGCCTTCTCCCAGCATCTGGCGGGCGACGAAGTCCAGGGCAAAACTCTCAAAGTGATAGGTCGCCGTTCTGAGCAGTTCAATACCATCGAGCACGACCCGACCCGGCACCAGGGCGAAGTGTCGCAGCGGACCCCGAATGGACTTCCGCCAGCGAACGACCTGCCCGTCGCGGCCAAGTGTGCAACGAAGACCAAGGGCCTCACAGCGGTCGGCGATAAAGCGCAGATCAAACGAAACGACGCTCCAACCGATGACCACATCAGGGTCGTAGACTGCAAACCAGTCGAAAAAGCGTTTCAGCAGGGACCTCTCATCGGGCAGACTCTCCACCTCACACTGGGCGCTGACCGGATCACTACTGACCATGAATACGCGCTGCTCGTCTTCGGCATAGACTGCTATGGAATAGATGATGTGCTCTGTAAATGACGTCTCAATGTCGATCGAGACACATCGCAACGATGGCGAGTAGTCTGCCCCGCCGAGCCTTGGATTGTGAGCGCACAGAAACCTGCCCTGGCGCTCCACCTCCCCCTGCACCAGCGTCGCACCGGTGACAAAGCGCTCCATGAGGTAACGGTCTGTGGGTCTGAGGTCGCCCTCAAAAACACTGATCTCAAGCTTCTCCAGCCTCGACCGGGCAAAGTTCAGATCTCGCTGATGTCGGAAATAGCAGGCTTGCACCGCCTCGGATTGATAGAACGTCAGCAACTCGACGGGCTCATGCCGCCATCGCTGAATATCTTTCAACGCCTTTTCAACTTCTATGAGATCGGCCTGCCTTACGAAGAACACGGACGGCTGCTGGTCGACCGTTACGCTGAGCGGCCCCGAATCGGTCGCAAGCCAAAAGACCAGTTGCTGGCCGTCGTCGCGGTCCAGCCACTGTCTGGTCAGGATGAAGCCTGGCAGCGTCTCGGTCACGACCTGCCAGGCGTGGTGAACCGAATCATGGGGCGGTCCACATCGCCGGTATCAATGAGGTCAATAACCACTTCAAACGCAGCGGCCATGGCCTCGCTGCCAAGTACTTCGCGAGGCGAACCATCAGCCGTGATGGTCCCACCAGACATGAGCACGATCCGGTCCGCAAATCTGGCGGCGAGATTGATGTCATGAATCACCAGGATGATGGCGGCGCCGCGCGACCTGATCTGGCCAATCACATCAAAAAACGCCAGCTGGTGGGACAGATCCAGGGCCGACGTCGGCTCATCGAGCAACACCACACCGCTCGATTGAGCATCCCATATCTGACACAGGATTCGGCCCAGCTGTATTCTTTGCTTCTCTCCGCCAGACAGCGTCGTATAGGTTCGATGGACCAGATCATCCAGGCCACATTCGCGGACCACCGCCCCGACCACTTCCCGGTCGTGCTTTCTGCCGGTCATATGCGGGATTCGCCCCATCTCCATGACTTCCTGGCCGGTAAATGGAAAGTCGAGTACCGTCTGCTGAGTGAGAAATGCGATCCGCCTGGCTCGATCCTCGAGTTCGATCTGGTCAATCGCCCGGTCATCCAGACGGACAACACCTTGGTCAGGAGCCAGTTCACCGCTTGCCACTCGCAGCAAGGTGGTCTTGCCCGCACCATTGGGCCCAATCAGGACCGTCATGCGACCTGCTTCAAACGACAGGTTCACGCCATCTAACAATCTCACACCGTCGACACTACAGGTCACTGAAGCCAGTGAAAGACTCATATCCCCAGCTTGCCTTTCTGCCTGACGATCATCAGGATGAAGAACGGCCCGCCAATGATGGAGGTCAGAATCCCAACCGGCAATTCTGCAGGTGAGAAAACGGTACGACTGAGAGTATCGGCAACCAGCAGCAACAAGGCGCCCAGCAAGGCAGAACCGGGAATCACTACCTGATGGGTCGACCCGACCACAAGACGCACGAGATGCGGCACCACCAGGCCGATGAAGGCAATGACTCCGGTCAGCGCAACGCCGATTGAAACAGCAAGCGCCGTCAGGACGACGATTCGAATGCGTAAGCCAGACACCGAAATACCAAGATAGGTCGCTTCACGGTCTCCAAGGGTAATGGCATTCAGATTGTGACGTTCCCGGAACAGCAGCACGATGACGAAAGGAATCAGCGCCGCCAGCAGAACGCCCGTCCAGTCAGCGCCATTCAGGCTGCCAAGCGCCCAGAAGGCAACGGAACGAAGCTGAATGTCCGTTGACAGATAGGACAAAAGGCCAATACCAGAGATCGCCAGCGCATTCACTGCGACCCCGGCCAGCAGCATTGCCGAGATCGTCCCGCCTCGCCGGCCCACCTCAAGCACCAGCCAGGTTGTCAGCAACCCGCCAACAAATGCACTGGTAGTCAATCCGGCAAGCCCCCCTAATCTGGCACCGAACACCAGGAACGCTGCCGCAAACAGAGCAGCGCCGCTGGAAACACCAATCAGGGCCGGGTCGGCCAGAGGGTTTCGAAACAATCCCTGAATGGCAGCGCCGCTCGCCGCAATGCCTGCGCCCACCAGCATGGCAAGGAGCGTTCTGGGAGCCCTGATATCACGGACGATAGTATAGGCGAACTGTCCTCCGTCAGCCGTTCCCGTCATGACATCCAGCACGTCGCCAAATCCAATGCTGGCAGAGCCAACGCCCAGCGACCCGATGCCAACCAGAAGGACCAATCCAATGAGTATCGGTATGGCCGGTTTCATGGCACCTGATTCCCCGCTTCGCCATTGAGTTCAAATGGCACGGACCTCGCGAGCCGCATTCCCTGGCCATCAAATCGGGCCTTGTATGCGATCACCTCCACGCCTGCTGCCAGGGCCTGACGAAGATGCGCGCCATAGACCGGGTCGACATGGTCGGCCGGACGAACACGCCGGATGCCCGAATGTTGTACACAGTACACGAGCACGCCGCGGTTGCCGTTCGCCACCACTGCCTCCAACTCCCTCAGATGCTTTGAGCCCCGGGTGCTGACCGCATCCGGGAAAAAGCCAACCCCGCTGCGAATGGGTGACTCAAGCAGTGTTACGCTCTTGACTTCCACAAAGCAGGCCGGCCGGTCCGACCCTGAAAGCAGAAAATCGATACGGCTGTTTTCCGTGCCATAGCGCACCTCTGGCTGAACATCCGGATAGCCTTGCAGTTCGCTGATGATCCCGGTCTCGATGGCTTCACGCACCACGCGGTTGGCAGATGTGGTATTGATCCCGATGAAGTGTCCTCGCCTTGTCAGCGTATACTCCCAGGTGTATCGGTACTTTCGATTCGGGTTATCAGACGCACTCAACAGCACCTGGCCTCCAGTCTCCAGACAGTTCTTCATGGACCCGGTATTGGGACAATGGACAGTGATTTCACGACCATCTGCCAGACGAACATCCGCCAGAAACCGCTTATAGCGACGGATCAGAGTGGCGGGGATCAAGTTGGTCATTGACCACGCATCGCCTGGGAAAGTCTGTCAACGGCCATGGACAACCTCGGAAGCGGCTGGGCATAGCTGAATCTGACCTTTCGATTCGCAAGATGGCGGCCGAAATCCGTTCCCGGCGTCACCGCCACGTGATGTTCTTCCAGCAGCCACTCCGTAAAAGGCTCACTGTCCTTGTAGCCCTCCGGGATTCCCGCGTAGACATAGAATGCACCGTCCGGCATATCGTGGATGTCAAACCCAATGTCTCTGAGCGCCGGTACCAGATAGTCACGGCGGCGCCTGAATTCCTCCCGCTGACGTTCCATGATCTCCCGGGCGGGGGCCGAGAACGCCGCAACCGCAGCGTGCTGGGAGAGCGTTGGAGGGCAAATGAACAGGTTCTGGGCCAGTTTCTCCAGGTCGTCCGCGGCATCCAGCGGAGCGATTAGCCAGCCAAGTCGCCAGCCGGTCATGCCGAAATACTTCGAAAAACTATTGACCACGAATGCATTCGGGTCCGCATGGAGGGCGGAATACTTCAGGTCGCCGGAATGGACGCCCCCGCCCCGAGGTTCATAGACAAGCCCATGATAGATCTCATCACTCACCAGGTAGCCATCATGGGCCGACACAACCTTCATCAGCTGATGCATGGCGGAATCTGCCATCACGTTGCCAGTTGGATTCGCGGGCGAGGCAAGCAAGACGCCACGGGTCCGCGGATTCCAGTTTTCGGTCACCTGCTGTGGTGTCAGATGAAAACGGTTTTCTGCGGTGGTGGGCACCAGTTGGGAAGACGATGCGAACGCGGTCATGAAGTGTCTGTTGCAGGGGTAGCCCGGATCACTCATCAGGAGATTGTCACCGGGGTCCATCAGCAGAGCAGTGGTGAGCAGCAGCGCCCCCGAACCACCGACCGTGACAAAAATGCGACGTTCGTCGATGTCCAGACCATAGTCGGTCTGGTAATAACGAGCGATCGCCTCGCGCAGGGTCCCTAGCCCACGGGCATCAGTGTATTTGAGCTGACCCGCCGAGAGCGCGCGGGCACCAGCCCGTATGATAGGTGCGGGGGTCGGGAAATCGGGCTCCCCTACTTCCATGTGCACCACATCAAGACCCTGGGCTGAGAGTTCATTGGCTCGCCGCAGGACCTTCATTACCCTGAAGGGCGCCATATCGACGAGTCGTTTTGCGTATGACATTGTGATCTTCTGGGCCGGCCGGGAATCGGTCATCATACCATCGGCCCGGCACGTCCGAGGAACCCGACGATGCTTGCGTTTTTGAAATGATCTGGTAATGTTCGCCGCTCGATTTGACACTCATTCTGAGTACCGCAGGTAACATGGCAGCAAAGAAGAAGGCGTCTCCTGCAAAGAGTAAAGCCGGGACCAAATCGTCCGCGAGCACCAGGTCAACGCCAAAGACCAGGTCCGATTCTGTGGGGACTGAGGCGAAGAGCGCCAGCAAAACCAGCCCGACCAAGAAAGCAGCAGTGAAAACCCAGTCAAAAGCCAGCAAAAAGGTGACTACCAGCAAGGCTGTCGCCAAAAAGTCCGGCACTTCCAGGAAGGCACCAGCCAGCAAGGCCGCAACAAAGAAGGCACCTGTAAAGAAGACTCCTGCAAAGAAGGCTCCTGCAAAGAAGGCGTCGGTAAAGAAGGCGTCGGTCAGGAAAACACCTGCAAAACAGGCAGCGGCCAGCCAGATGCCAGAAAGTGATGCCACCAAAACGAACACGCCGGTCAGTAAGACGACCACAAGGAAAGCCGCGTCAACCAGCAGCTCTAAACGCAAAAGACCCGCGCAGCCAACCGGGGCAGCGGCTCGCAAGACTGGCCGAAAATCCGCAACCTCTCCAGAGCCCTCGTTCACTCCTTATACCGCCAGGAAGAATGAGGAATACATGAATGACGAACAGAAGCAGCATTTCAGGGATATTCTTCTCGCCTGGAAGCTGGAACTGATGCGTGAGGTTGATCGAACCGTAACCCACATGAAGGAAGAGGCTTCCAATTATCCTGACCCGGCGGACCGGGCAAGCCAGGAAGAGGAATTCAGTCTGGAACTGAAAACCCGTGATCGTGAACGCCGTCTTATTCGGAAGATCGACAACACCCTGGAACTGATCGACCAGGATGATTATGGCTATTGCGAGTCCTGCGGTGTGGAAATCGGCGTCCGTCGCCTGGAGGCAAGGCCAACCGCAACCCAGTGTATTGATTGCAAGACGCTTGCAGAAATCATGGAAAAGCAGATCAGGGGATAGGCAGCCTGAAATTGGATGAGTTCATCTACTGATGGAACCCTCACGGGGCAATACGTCGGCAGATTTGCACCTTCGCCTACCGGACCGCTGCATTTTGGTTCACTCGTTACGGCACTCGCCAGCTTCCTTGATGCAAGACACCATGATGGCCGTTGGCTGTTGCGGATTGAGGATCTCGACCCTCCAAGAGAATCACCGGACGCTCCGGCCAGAATCATGTCGCAATTGGACGCCCACGGCCTTCATTGGGACGGCGATGTCCTTTTCCAGAGCCAACAGCTGTCTGCCTACGACCTGAATTTGACCCACCTTCGCGAGCGCGGTCTGACTTTCCCCTGCAAGTGCTCCCGAAAGTCTATTCGGGGGGTCTACCCTGGCACCTGCAGGTCGCGGCACTTCGAGAATACCGACCCTCCCTATGCTGAGCGCCTACTGACCCGGGGTCCGCCTGTGGGATTCGATGATCTGATCCTTGGGCGGCACACTTTTCAGGCGGACAAGGATTTTGGTGACTTCATCGTCCGCCGCAAGGATGGGCTGACCGCCTATCAACTCGCCGTTGTTGTCGATGACGAATTTCAGGGCGTCACTCACGTCGTCAGGGGTTCTGATCTTCTGACCTCAACCCCAATGCAGGTCGTTCTGGCAAGGCTGCTCCATTTCAGGACCCCTCAGTACGCCCATATCCCGGTTGTTCTTGGATCAACCGGGGACAAGCTCAGCAAACAGACCCATGCACCCCCGGTAGAGGAAACCTCGGCGCTCTCCACCCTCAGACTGGCTCTACAAGTCCTGGGGCAGCCGGAATCGCCCGGCACATCTGTCGAAAGCCTGCTGTCAGACGCGATCACGTCGTGGGATATAACACGCGTGCCCCGCTCCTCCTTTCTCATGTAAAGAAAGCCTTTAGCGTGCTTTCTCATGTAAAGAAAGCCTTTAGCGCGCTTTCTCATTTAAAGAAAGCCTTTAGCATGCCGGTGTCAACCGGCCGTCGTTCACGAGACGTCTCCCGGACCCCGCGGTCCCGGGCGGAACGCATGCCGGTGTCAACCGGCCGTCGTTCATGCCGGGAGGTCTCCCGGACCGAAAAGTACGTGGCGGGAACTCCAGTGCCTGGTTCGGTGTGCCTCACCGCGTGAAGGTTTTGGCTAATCACGTGAATTGGGCCAATATTGGAATTCCATTGGGACTAATATTGGGGTTCATTGGCGGTGAATAGGCAACCGGTTCGTTATGACTCATCCACCTGAACACAAGCGCTGCCATGCTTGATCGTCTCATCATGTTCCTGGTGCTGGGGTTCTTTGTGTTTTCTCCATCGATTCCCGACTGGTCTCAAGGGGCTGCAGGCAACTGGGTCGGGATCTTTGGATTCTGGGTGGTGGTGATCTTCCTCGCGTTCCTGTCGAGCCACGCCACCGGCACGACAGACGACTGATGTTCAGCGCGGCCGAACTGATGGCCTTCGTGATCGTCTATCTGACGATTCTGTTCGGCTCCGCGTATGCCACAGAGAAGCGTCTGATTCCGCGCTCAATCGCAGTTCACCCGTCCATCCGGGTGCTGTCACTCGGCGTATTTGCCGGTGCAATCGGTCTGAACGGCACGCTGGGCCTCGCGGCCAGCTACGGTTCCGACTATCTCCTGTATTTCATTGGAGCCGGCAGCGCATTTCTGCTCGCACCACTGCTGATGGCCCCACTCACCAGGCTCGCCCTCACCCACAAGCTGGGCTCCCTGTCTGATGTCCTGGCATTCCGTTATCCCGCGCCATGGGTCGGAGGCCTGATCAGTGGCTTTATGCTGGTCGGTGTACTGCCTTTGCTGGCACTGCAGATCCAGGCGGTGTCCCAGACGATGCACGTGATCAATCAGGAATTTGGAAAAGACATCATCGCCCTGGCGTTCTGCACGATGATGATCGTATTCGCCATTTTATTCGGTGCCCGGCATCTATCGACCCGCGACAAACATGAGGGCCTGGTCATGGCCATCGGCATCGAGTCCATTGTCAAGCTGCTGGCGTTCGCCGCACTCGGCTACTACTCACTGTTCCATGTACTCGGCGGACCCGACGGCCTCAAGGACTGGATGGCTTCGGGGCCGGAGCAGATACTGCTTGCTAACGAGATTCATGGTGCCCACTCAAGAGTCATGTTAATGCTGTTCTTTGGCGCGGCGGTCGCCATGCCGCACATGTATCACATGCTGATCACGGAAAACGACGACGAGCGGGTTCTTTCCATAGCCATCTGGGGCTTCCCTCTCTACATGATGATCCTCGGTATCACCATTCCGTTTGTGCTGTGGGCGGCGTGGTACCTTGGGGTGCCCACGGCGCCAGAGATGTACGGCGTCGCAATCGGTGTGGCCACTGGCAACCCAGCCATGACCATGATCGCCCTCCTCGCCGGGATGGCAGCGGCGAGCGGTGTGCTCATCGTCACTACGCTGGCCCTGTCTTCCATGGTACTTAATCACGTCCTGCTGCCGTTGTATCGCCCCTCACCCCGGGTCAACTTTTCGAGATTGCTGATCAACTCACGTCGCGTCCTCATCTGTTTTCTGGTGATGGCGTCCTACGGCATCTACAGGCTCCTGGGCGAAGAACAAAGTCTGGTCAGCCTGGGAATCGTCTCATTCGTGGCGGTACTGCAGTTTGTTCCCGGACTGGTGGGTGCCTTCCACTGGAGAGGCGGAAACAAGACGGGTCTGCTGGTTGGACTGGTGGGAGGCTATGGGGTCTGGGCCGCAACCCTGCTGATTCCTCTGGTTCAGGACATCGTACTCGGGCAGCCGTCGAATAACGCCATACTCCAACAGGACTGGCCCGTCGCCGCAACCCTGGCACTGCTGCTCAATGCGATTTGTTTCGTGCTCGTTTCAAGACTGTCACACACGTCCGACGCCGAACGCGCTGCGGCAGACGAGTGTATGTCTGATTCCATCGTGCAGTCCTTCCGCGCTGAACTGCAGGCACGCTCCGTCTCTGAAATCGAGAGCAGCCTGGCGGTCGCACTGGGCGCAGATGCATCCAATCAATCGGTGCGGCTGGCTCTTGACGATCTTCGATTCGGACCGGATGAGACACGCCCCCATGCTTTGTCTCAGCTGCGCAGCCAGTTGGAAACCAATCTGGCGAGTCTGCTGGGACAAACCATCGCCCACCGAATCATCGAAACAGTGCTGCCATACAGGGCTTCCGGAAGCGTTAACATCCATACTATCGAGACCCGTCTGGAGCAGTTTCGAATTCAACTGACCGGCCTCGCTGCGGAACTCGACAGCCTGCGACGTCATCATCGACAGCTTCTGCAGTCACTGCCCACTGCGGTGTGTTCTCTGGATGAGAATCAGATTCTGCGAATCTGGAATACGGCAATGGCGGAACTGACCGGAGTGAGTTCCATGAGTATTGTGGGCTCTCACATCACTCACCTGCCCGAGCCCTGGAAAGACGTCCTCCTTACCTTTGTTTACGATTCAGCGACAAACCGACCAAACTATGAACTGCGCCTGGGCGATACCAAACTACTGCTTAATCTTCACAAGGCCGCAATTGACACGCTTCCCCAGAGCAATCGCGATCTCATCATCGTGATCGAAGATCTCACCGAATCGCAACTTCTGGAAGAGCAACTGCTGCACAAGGAACGCCTTGCCACAATCGGTCAGTTTGCCGCCGGGGTCGCTCACGAGATTGGTAATCCAGTCACTGGTATCGCCTGCCTCGCGCAGGACCTGTTGCAGGAACCAGCCAGCGACCAATCACCGGAGGTGGCCAGGCAGATTCTTGAACAGACCGAGAGAATCTCGACAATCCTCCAGACCCTCACCAACTTCGCCCATGGCAGTGGCACAGACCGAGCCGTGCCCATGCTTGCCGTCAACATAAAGCAATGCATCAACGAGGCCGTCCGACTACTGTCCCTGTCCCGAAGAGACAACCCCATCGCACTCGTCAACGATTGCGAGGATCTGTACGTGCTGGGCAACCCCCAGCGGCTCGCACAGGTCTTTATTAACCTCATGACCAACGCCCAGGACGCAATGACAGACGCGAATCCCGGCATGGCGCCAGGCAACATGGGCCATCGCGGCACCATCAGAATGACCACTGAACTCTGTGGGGAAGACATCACCATCCGGATCAGCGACCAGGGTCCAGGCATGACCCAGGACCAGCTAAAGCTCATCTTCGATCCCTTCTACACCACCAAAGACCCCGGCAAAGGCACAGGTCTCGGACTGCCAATCGTGTCGTCTATCCTGCGGGAACATAATGGCGATATTCAAATAGGTTCAACCGGCGCTGAGGGCACTACCGTCGCCATCACGCTACCGCGGTACCAGAACGGATAGTTGACTTCCGATGGGCAATCGGTGTTAAGTTGATGGCAGGGGCGTGACCCCCTTTTAGCACGACCGTTTATTGAGTGGGTACATTCGCGGTATGAGTCAGAAGCATATTCTTATTGTCGAAGACGAGATTCTGATTCGCTCCTCCATCAAGAAATTTCTAGAGAAGAACAACTACAGGGTTTGCGAAGCTGGATCGGTTGACGAGGCTGTCAAGTTCGACCTTGACCGGTTTTCGCTCATTATTACCGACCTCCGTCTACCTGGCAGTTCCGGCACGGATGTCATCAAGATCGCGCCCGAGGTACCGGTGCTGGTTATGACCAGCTACGCCAGTCTTGAGTCTGCCGTAGAGTGCATGAAAATGGGTGCAGTCGACTACATCGCGAAACCGTTCGACTATGACCACTTGCTGGCGTCAGTCCACCAGTTAACCTCAGGGACATCCGACGCCCGCGCAGCCACGAACGATATGATTGGCACTTCCGAGGCGATGCAGAAGCTGTTCATCCGGGTGGACAAGGTCGCTCCGACAGATACCAACGTCCTGATCGTCGGTGAGTCAGGGACGGGTAAGGAACTGGTCGCCCGGGCAATACACCGTCGAAGCCAACAGGCCTCCAGGAACATGATTTCTGTCAACTGCGCGGCAATCCCGGACACACTGATCGAATCAGAGCTCTTTGGCCATGAGAAGGGTGCGTTCACAGGTGCGTCATCCTCACGGGTTGGATTGGTCGAGGCTGCTAACGGGAGCACTCTGTTTCTTGATGAAATCGGGGAATTGCCGCTGGATGCACAGGCGCGCCTGCTCCGCGTGATTCAGGAAGGCGAGGTTCGACGGGTAGGATCGGTCGAAACCCGGCAGGTACAGGTCCGACTCATCGCTGCCACCCACCGCGACCTCAAGGCACTGACTGAAACCGGCGGCTTCAGAGAGGACCTTTACTATCGGCTGAACGTCGTCAAGCTGAGCCTGCCACCGCTTCGTGAAAGAGGTGACGACCTGATGGCCCTGGCCAATCACTTTCTCAGGCACATGGCAACGAAGTTCGGCAAGCGACGACTGCGCTTCTCAGACGAGACGCTCACTCTGCTCAAGCGCTATCACTGGCCAGGCAACATCCGGGAACTGGAGAATGCAATTGAACGGGCGATTATCCTTTGTGAAGGCAACACAATCACACCCGACCTGCTGGCAGTTGACCCAAAGGTAGCAACCGCTCCATCCGCTGAATACCGATCCATCAACGAGGACGACCTCTCGATCGAAGACTACATTCTCAAATTCATCCAGGAGAATGAGGAACACATGACGGAAACAGAGTTGGCTCAGAAGCTTGGCATCAGCAGAAAGAGCCTCTGGCAGAAGCGTCAACGCCTCAATATTCCTCGTGAACGTTCTCGCCGCAAGGACTGAGAGTTGTTACCAGGCGCCCCACTGTTACCTATTGCCGCACGGAACTGTTTCATTCGGTAACACCCGTGATCTGACAATCAACCAGGTCCTCTTAAGTAATTGATTTTTAAAGCTAAAAATTGTGGCACGAACCCTGCGATGCAAGTAGTGTCAGGATAATGACAAGAAACTGGCAGCGCCTTTAAATAGCGCAAAAACAACAAGAAACAACAAGAAAAATAACTGGCTCGCTAAATGGGAAAAGTTTACTTTTCCCATTTTTATTTGTGGATGTCTCTTCCATGGCAATGGGTTTCAGCCTTGCCATGCTGTCTACCTGGGAGCCCTCAGCGTGCCCGGGTCGGGCACGCCGCTGTCGTGCCGGGAAGTTTTCCGGACGGCACAGCGTGCGGCCAGAACTTCCATGAAAGGCTTGCCGGTCAGTTCGTTTGCCATCCGCTGGTAATTCTGGTGAAATCCCATGCTCAATCAGACGTACCGAGTTAATGCCTATCCACTCTTCGACCACGCTCAACACTTCGACCACGCTCTGCAAGGCGACACTCTGGTCATGATATTCATCAAATGAACCCCACCGCGCCTCCGCTGGCACATGAACAGATCAGTATCAACGCGCTCAAGGTAGTGCAACGGCTGACCGAGGCGGGTTACGAAGCGTATCTGGTCGGCGGTAGCGTCAGAGACTTGATTCTAGGTCGACTGCCCAAAGATTTCGACATCACTACAGACGCCCATCCTGAGGATGTGTACGAACTGTTTCGTAATTCGCGAATGATTGGCAGACGCTTCCGAATCGTCCACGTTCGTTTCGGTCGGGAGATTGTTGAGGTGGCGACCTTCAGGGCCGCCAGGGGCGAGGAAGACCCCCTGACGGACAGCGGTATGATTCTTCAGGACAACATCTACGGCACGTTTGAAGAAGACGCGATTCGTCGGGACTTTTCCATCAATGCTGTCTACTACTCTCCGACCGAAGAGAAACTTATTGACCTGGTGGGAGGACTCGACGATATCAAAGCCAGGCGAATTCGACTGATCGGCGATCCCGAGAGTCGGTATCGGGAGGACCCGGTCAGGATGTTGAGGGCGATACGTTTCAAGACCAAGCTTGACTTCGAGATTGACCCGGCATCGGCAGCACCAATGCATCAACTGGGATATCTTCTACAGGACATCCCGCCGGCGCGTCTGTTTGAGGAAATACTGAAACTGTTCATGTCTGGCCACGGAGAGGCCTCGTTCGACAGCCTGTTATCTCATGAACTGTTCGGCTGGCTGTTTCCCGACAGCCGTAGGGCGATGGACGAGAGTCCCCATGCCGAGCCCTTGATTCGCGCGGCGCTTGCCAGCACCGACAGGAGAATTGAGCAGGACTTGCCGGTAACGCCGGCATTCATCTATGCGGCGCTGCTCTGGTACCCCTTTGTGATCGAGAAAAGGCGGCTTGAGGCCGAGGGCGCGAGCCACATCGAGGCCAATCACGAGGCAGCGGCTAATATCATCGCCAAGCAGCAACTGTTCACCACCATACCCAGGCGATTCTCGGGCCCGATGCGGGACATCTGGATGCTCCAGTTCAGACTACCCAATCGTCAGGGCAAAAAGCCAGGACTGGTCTTTGCCCACAAGCGTTTTCGGGCTGCCTATGACTTCCTGTTACTCCGGGAGGAAGCCGGAGAGGAACTCGACGGGCTTGGTAAGTGGTGGACAACATATCAGGAAGAAAACCCCGCACCGGAACGACGATCAACCCATGCCGAAGAGCCCGGAGAAGGGGGCAAGACTCCGTCGAAACGGCCGCGACGCCGGCGTCGCCGCAACCGCCGTCCAGTTGAGTCCTGACAAGCCACCAACCAATGCGTACCCCAGGAGACATCAATGAGTGAGCACAAGGTCTATCCGGTGCAGAAGGACGCTGAGTCCCGCGCGCACATCAGGAATGATCAGTATCAGGCGATGTATGAAGCCTCGATCAGTCGGCCGGAGGAGTTCTGGAATCAGAAGGCGGATGAGTTTCTGACCTGGTCACGGCCCTGGGACAAACTGACGGAATCAAACCTGGAAAAGGGGGAAGTGAGCTGGTTTATCGGGGCCGAGTTAAATGCAAGCGTTAACTGTATTGACCGACATCTGGCACTGCGGGCAGACCAGGTGGCCATTATCTGGGAAGGTGATGATCCGGGCGAAGCCAGGCACATCACCTATCGGGAATTGCACCGCGAGGTTTGCCGTCTGGGGAACGTACTCAAATCCCGGGGCGTGAAGCGCGGCGACAGAGTGTGCATCTATATGCCGATGATTCCCGAGGCGGCCTATGCCATGCTCGCCTGCGCCAGGATCGGCGCGATCCACTCGGTAGTGTTTGGCGGGTTTTCGCCCCAATCCTTATCAGACAGAATTCTCGACTCAGATTGTCAGACCGTCATTACCGCAGACGAAGGGATACGTGGCGGCCGCAAGGTTCCCCTCAAGGCAAACACAGATGAAGCGCTCGCAAAGTGTCCCAATGTCCATACCGTTATCGTCGTCAGGCGAACCGGCGGAGATATCAACTGGTCCCGGACGCGTGACGTCTGGTATCACGAAGCGACCAGCACAGCAGGGGACGATTGTCCGCCCGAGGCGATGGGTAGCGAAGACCCGCTGTTCATCCTCTATACCTCCGGGTCCACCGGAAAGCCGAAAGGGGTGCTGCACACTACCGGTGGATACCTGCTCCATTGCGCGATGACCCACAAATACGTCTTTGACTATCACGATGGCGACATCTACTGGTGTACCGCCGATGTCGGGTGGGTGACCGGGCACTCCTATATCGTTTACGGGCCCCTCGCCAACGGCGCGACCACACTGATGTTCGAAGGGATCCCAACCTATCCGGATGCATCCCGTTGCTGGCAGGTAGTCGACAAACACAAGGTCAATATCTTCTATACCGCCCCGACTGCACTCCGTGCCCTGATGGGCCAGGGTGATGAATTCGTCACCGCGACTTCACGCAAGTCCCTGCACCTTTTGGGTTCAGTCGGCGAACCGATCAACCCCGAGGCCTGGGAATGGTACTACCATATTGTCGGCGAGGAGCGTTGCCCGATCGTCGATACCTGGTGGCAGACCGAGACAGGCGGCATCATGATCACGCCGCTGCCCGGCGCCACTGCGCTCAAGCCTGGCTCTGCCACCCGGCCGTTCTTCGGCGTAGTCCCTGTTCTGCTGGATGAGGCTGGCCAGGAGATCGAAGGAGCCGCTTCCGGCAACCTCGCGATCAAACAATCATGGCCCGGTCAGATCAGAACGGTTTATGGCGATCACGAGCGTTGCATCAACACCTATTACTCGGCCTATAAGGGATATTACTTCACCGGCGACGGTGCCCGGCGGGATGAAGATGGCGACTTCTGGATCACCGGACGGGTTGATGACGTCCTCAATGTGTCCGGGCATCGCATGGGGACCGCCGAAGTAGAGAGCGCCCTTGTACTTCATGATTCAGTCGCGGAGGCTGCAGTGGTTGGATATCCTCACGATATCAAGGGACAGGGAATCTACGCCTACGTCACACTGATGCATGACATCGAGGGAACTGACGCATTGAAAGCGGAGTTGCTGGAACTCGTGCGCAAGGAAATTGGCTCCATCGCCAAACCGGATGTGCTGCAATGGGCACCGGGCCTGCCCAAGACACGGTCTGGCAAGATCATGCGTCGCATCCTGCGCAAGATTGCAGAAAACGATCTGGAGCATCTGGGCGATACCACGACACTCGCCGACCCGGACGTGGTCAAGGACCTGATCAAGAACAGCCCCGTCACCGGCTAGCGTAAGTCCGCTGCTTCGTCCAGGACGAAGCAGCGGCCATCACATCCGGAACCGGGCTGGTTGACCTGCTACCCGGCCCTACTCAGCCGTTTCTTCGGCTTCCTCTTCCTGCTCCTCGGCATCACTGTCGGCGATTTCCTTCATGGACAGTTTGATGCGGCCCCGTTCAACATCCAGAACGATGACTTCAACCTCCTGCCCCTCGCTCAGATAGTCGGTTACCTTCTCGACCCGCTCTTCCGCGATCTGTGAAATGTGTACCAGACCATCCTTGCCGGGAAGGATCGTGACGAAGGCACCAAAGTCCATGATCTTTGCGACCTTGCCCTTGTAAATCTTGCCAACCTCGGCCTCTGCGGTGATGGCCTGAATCTGCGCGATAGCCGCATCCCGGGATTCAGCACCTTCGCCGAAGATGGTGATGGTGCCATCATCATCGATATCGATGGTCGCCCCGGTTTGCTCGGTAATCCCCCGGATGGTTGCGCCACCTTTACCAATCACATCACGAATCTTGTCTGCATCCACCTTGATCGTCACCATCGCCGGAGCGTTCTCGGATACATTCTCGCGAGATCGACCCAGTACCTTGTTCATTTCAGCCAGAATGTGCAGGCGTGCCTGCTTGGCCTGCTCCAGGGCGGTTTCCATGATCTGCTCGGTAATGCCCTGAATCTTGATGTCCATCTGCAGAGCGGTGACACCTGTCTCGGTACCAGCTACCTTGAAATCCATGTCACCAAGATGATCCTCATCACCCAGAATATCAGTGAGGACGGCAAAACCGTCATCGTCCTTCACGAGGCCCATGGCCACCCCCGCAACCGGCGCCTTGAGGGGCACACCGGCATCCATCAACGACAGGCTGGCGCCACAGACGCTGGCCATCGAAGATGAGCCATTTGACTCGGTGATTTCCGAGACGACTCGAACCGTATACGGCCACTGTTCGGTGGTTGGCAGAACTGCCGTAATGCCCCGGCGGGCGAGGCGACCATGACCGATCTCGCGCCGTTTCGGGCCGCCGGAGAAACCCGTTTCGCCGACACTGTAGTGTGGAAAGTTGTAATGGAGCATGAAGCCGTCCCGGATCGTACCGCCCAGACCTTCCACGATCTGCGCGTCTCTAGCGGAACCAAGCGTAGTGGTCACCAGCGCCTGGGTCTCACCACGGGTAAACAACGCCGACCCGTGGGCTCTCGGCAGGACGCCGACCTCAACGTTGATGTCTCGTACTGTCCTGTTGTCCCGGCCATCAATCCGTGGCTGTCCGGCGATGATCGCCCGGCGTACCGTCTTCTTCTCCAGCCTTGCAAAGGCATCTGCAACCGCTTCGGCGTCGTGCCCTTCTTCGGAGGCAATCTCGGCAACGGCCTGATCGCGAAGCGCGGAAATCGCATTCTGCCGCTCCATCTTCTCGCTGATCTTGTACGCCTGTCCGATCTTGTCAGCAAAGCTTTCCGCTATGGTCTGGGCCAGAACAGTGTCCTCTGCGGGCGCCTGCCACGACCAGTCCGGCTTGCCTGACTCTGCTTTCAACTCGCTGACTGCGGCGATAACGGACTGCATTTCCTGATGGGCAAAAAGGACCGCACCCAGCATCTGATCTTCCGTCAGTTCATTGGCTTCCGATTCAACCATCAGTACCGCTGATGCCGTTCCTGCCACGACCATATTCAGATCTGACCCTTCAAGGGCTTCTGTGCCAGGGTTCAGCAGATATCCATCCTTCGTGAACCCGACACGGGCTGCTCCAATTGGCCCGGAGAACGGAACCCCGGAGATTGCGAGCGCCGCAGAAACACCGATCATGGCCACAATATCCGGATCAATCTCCTTGTCCGCTGACACAACCTGACACGTCACCTGGACTTCATTCATGAACCCCTTGGGAAACAGCGGACGAATGGGCCGGTCGATGAGTCGAGACGTCAGCGTCTCTTTTTCCGAGGGCCGACCCTCCCTTCTTGGGAACCCGCCCGGGATTCGACCGGCGGCATACATCTTCTCTTCGTAATTGACGGTCAGTGGAAAGAAATCCTGACCAGCGCGGCCTTCCTTTTCAGCCACAACTGCCACCAGCACAACCGTCTCGCCCATGCTGACCATGACAGATCCACTGGCCTGTCGTGCCACCTTACCTGTCTCAATCGTGACCTCATGGTCACCATACATAAATGTTTTTCGATTCACGTGATTCTCCAACGATTCATTTCGGCCGCTTACTTCCGCAGCCCCAGACTTTTGATTAACTTGGCGTATCGCTCCCCGTCTTTCTTTCGCAAATAGTCCTGGAGCTTTCTACGCTGACTGACCATCCTCAACAACCCTACCCGGGAGTGATGATCATGCTTGTGGTGAGCAAAATGCTCGCCTACGAGGCTCTCAATGTTTGCTGTCAGCAGCGCGATCTGAACCTCCGGAGATCCGGTGTCGCTCGCTGACAGCCCGTATTGCTTCACAATTTCAGCCTTCTTTTCCGTCGATAATGCCATTTGATTTCTCCAATATGCTGACCACTTTCGTGATCATTTCGAGATTTGGAGTCCATCCACGCATATTTACAGATGAACTCAAATGCGCCCACTGGCGCATATTCCTCAAATGCGCCCACTGGCGCATATTCCTCAAATGCGCCCACTGGCGCATATTCCTCAAATGCGCCCACTGGCGCATATTCTTTCAAATGCGCCCACTGGCGCATATTCTTTCAAATGCGCCTACTGGCGCAGATCCCTAAACGCGCCCGCAGGCGCAGTACTTCAATGTGCCGCTACCAACCGCCGCGGCGCAATTCTCCCGTCGTCCAGGATCTCTCCAACGCCAATGAAATCTCCATCATTTTGCGCCCCGGACTCAATGAAAATCCTCACCCAGCCGCTGGTCGGAGAACTCGCGACCTGGACCGGCTGACCCTGGCGGAGGTAGGACGCACTGAGGTCAGTCAGTTCTACCATGGGCCATTCCTTGACTGCAGTACTGACCGGCAACAGCAATTTATCCAGCAGATGCGTTCCCAGTGCTTTGGTTGCCTCCAGTTGCGCCATCGTATAGGTTTCATCCACCACGTAGGGGCCCGATTGCAGCCGCCTGAGTGCACTAACGTGCGCGCCACACCCGATCTCCTTGCCAATGTCCTCTGCGAGCGTTCTGACATAGGTGCCCTTGGTGCACCTGATGTCCAGAATCAGTTCATCTTCTCTGGCCTCGACCAGGGAGAGTTCATGAATCGTGACCTCCCGTGCCTTGCGCTCTATTTCCTTGCCTTCCCGGGCAAGCTTGTACAGAGGCTGTCCATCGACCTTTAGCGCAGAATACATGGATGGAATCTGCATGATGCTGCCACGGAAACCATCAAGAATGGCCTCGATATCACCAAGGGCGGGGACCGCGGTACGGGCTGTTTCCTCACCATCGGCATCGCCCGTAGTCGTCGTAACGCCAAGTTTCACGGTTGTCAGATAGCGCTTATCTGCGTCCAGCAGGAACTGCGAGAACTTCGTCGCCTCGCCAAAGCAAAGAGGCAATACACCGGTCGCCAGTGGATCAAGACTTCCCGTGTGTCCGGCCTTCGCGGCGCCAAAGAGGCGCTTGACCTGCTGCAGAGCACCATTTGATGTCAGTCCTGCTGGCTTATCCAGCAGCAGTATTCCATCAACATTTCGCCCCGGTCGTTTTCTTCGTGCCATCTAGTCTCGGTTCCCGTCGCTGGAATTCCTGTCACGGGCTCTTGCCTCGCTAATGACCTGGTCCATCCGCTGTCCTTCAACGAGCGTCGGGTCGTAGTGAAATCGCAGTGTCGGGACCACTCTCGTGTTTAGAATCCTGGACAGGTGACTGCGAAGAAAGCCGGCCGCACCATCCAATACCTCCTGGCTCTGTTCCGCTCGATCTTCAGGAAGCACAGTGAAATAGACGTCTGCGTAGGAAAGGTCCCTGCTGACTTTGACATCATTGATCGTCAGCATTCCGATGCGTGGGTCCTTCAACTCGCGCTGTACCATGATGGCAATTTCCCGCTGGATAAGATCCGCAACGCGAGAACCGCGGCTGAATTCCCTGGGCATCAAAAACGTCCGGCGGGTCGGCTAGAGTTGACGGGCGACTTCACGAGAATCAAACACCTCGATCTGGTCTCCCACTCTGACATCGTTGTAATTCTTAACACCGATCCCGCATTCCGTCCCGCTTCGAACGTCCTCCACCTCATCTTTGAAGTGTCGCAGGGACTCAAGGTCGCCTTCGTAGATCACGACGTTATCCCGCAACACGCGAATCTTCTTGCGCCTTGAGACCGTGCCCTCAGTGACTACGCAACCTGCCACATTGCCGAATTTCTTCGACTCAAAGACTTCCTTAACGAGGGCAATACCGACGATTTCTTCCCTGACTTCAGGAGATAGCATGCCGGACAGGGCCGCCTTCACGTCATCCACCAGGTCATAGATGACCTTGTAGTAACGCAGATCAAGACCATCATTCTCGATCACCCGTTTGGCGGCATTATCAGCTCGAACGTTGAAGCCAAACAACACAGCCTCTGACGTCACCGCGTACGTCGCGTCCGACTCTGTGATGCCACCAACTCCGGCCAGTACCACGTTCACCTTGACCTCATCGTTACCAAGTTCTTCTAACGAGGACACAATTGCTTCAAGTGAACCGCGAACGTCGGCCTTGACCACGACATTGAGGAACTGGGTCTCCTGGGACCCGAATGACTCCATGAAGTTGTCCAGCGAAACGGCGGGACCCGCGAGGCGTTCTTCATTCGCCTTGTCACGACGAAACCGGGCAACTTCCCTGGCTCGCTTTTCGTCTTTGGTCACCATGAAGGTATCCCCTGCTCCAGGGGTACCACTCAGACCCAGCACTTCAACGGGGGTTGCCGGGCCAGCCTTCTTGATCATCTTGCCATTCTCATCACCCAATGCCCGCACCCGGCCAAACTGTTCTCCGGCAACAATGATGTCCCCACGTGAAAGCGTACCTTCCTGAACCAGCAAGGTGGCCACCGGACCCCGACCCTTGTCCAGTTCAGATTCAATGACAACGCCCTGAGCGGGACCATCCTTGACGGCCTTGAGTTCGAGCAGTTCCGCCTGAAGCAGAATCGCTTCAAGAAGGTCGTCCACCCCGGCACCGGTCAGTGCGGAAACGGGCACAAACTGCGTATCGCCCCCCCAGTCCTCGGGGATGACATCCTTGGCAGCAAGTTCGTTCTTGACCCGGTCGGGGTCCGCTCCTTCGAGATCCATCTTGTTGACTGCCACCACCATGGGAACACCCGCACCCTTGCTGTGCTGGATGGCTTCCACGGTTTGTGGCATCACGCCGTCGTCAGCGGCCACCACCAGAATGACAATGTCCGTGCAGTTTGCGCCGCGGGCTCGCATCGCGGTAAACGCCGCATGGCCAGGCGTATCAATGAAACAGATTTCCCCGTGGTCTGTATGGACCCGATAGGCGCCGATGTGCTGCGTGATGCCGCCGGCTTCTCCCTCTGCTACAGATGCCTTTCGGATATAATCCAAAAGCGACGTCTTGCCGTGATCAACGTGACCCATGACAGTGACCACCGGGGCTCTGGGCAGAGCCTCTGCTTCATAAACGAGTTCATCGGTGACCGTCTTTTCAAGGGCATCAGCATCCACCGCAATCGCCTTGTGACCGAATTCCTCCACCACCAGTACGGCAGTCTCCTGGTCGATGGACTGATTGATCGTGACCATGACACCCATTTCCTTGAACAGGAATTTGATGACATCCGCTGCCTTGACCGACATGCGCTGGGATAGCTGACTGACTGTGATGGTTTCGCCCAATTCGACCTCGCGGGTGACTTCCTGAGTCGGAGTCTTGAACTTGTGCTGGGAGTTCATGGCACGGGCAGGTGCTCGTTTCGCCCGGGACCGTGACGACAGCGCCAGAGTCGATGCTGAGCCCTTTGCTTTCGCTGCCGTCTTGATATCAGATGCTCTATCCGGCGCAACAATCTCGGTCACTTCCTCCAGGATGATGTGCTCGACCTCATCCTCCAGGAGTTCCTCTACACGCCGCTTTCGATTCCCATGCTTGACCTTTTTCTGCAGTGCATCTTCATCATCCAGATCATGCCTGTCACGCTTGTCCTTCCGGGAACTGATCGCGGCCTCTTCCGCTTCGGCCTCGAGTTCCTTGGCGGTCTTGGCAGGAGCTGCTGCTTTCGCTTCGGCTTCTTTCTTGAGCTTCTCGGCAAGCTCCTTCGCTCGCTGCTCAGCAATCTGCACTGCTTCACGAGCGGCTTCCTCACGACGCTTCTCGGCTTCCGCCTCGGCTTCCGCGTAGGCGGCACGACGCGTCGCCTCGACATCAGCTGCATGGGAGTCAACCACCTTCGGCGCTTCCGCCTCTACAGCCCTTCCGGGCGCTGGTGCCGGTTGATCCGATTCCGGACTTCCACGGCGGACATAGGTTCTCTTCTTGCGGACCTCAACGTTGACGGTTCGACCCCGACCGCTGCCGCTTGGTGTCTTGAGAGTTGAGATGGTGCGGCGCTTCAGGGTGATCTTCTTGGGCGCGGTCTCTGATTCACCATGACTTCGCTTGAGAAACGCCAGCAGAGTCTGCTGGTCCTCCTCATTGACGAGACCACTTGCGTCTTTCTGGGGTAGACCAGCCTCCTGCATTTGCTGCAGCAGACGCTCAGTGGGAACACTAAGTTTATCTGCCAACTGTTCTACCGTTTCAACTGCCATGCTTGTTCCTTCTCTCCGCCCTTCCGCCTTGCTACCTTTCCAACCTTCTGCGTCCTACATGCCTTCCACCATCCAAAATTATCTGATTCAGGTCGCCGCGTCTGCCTCCGAATCCTCTTCTGCAAACCACGGGGCTCTTGCGGTCATGATCAATTCACCCGCATGTTCTTCGGTCATGCCTTCAATCTCGATCAGGTCATCGATGGCCTGCTCCGCGAGATCCTCCATGGTTACGATACCCCTTCCGGCCAGCACATAGGCGAGCCGCTGATCCATGCCTTCCATAGTCAGGAGATCTTCAGCAGGCTCGGCGTTGCCGATACCTTCCTCGTTGGCGAGTTCCAGAGTCGTCAGTGCCGTCTTGGCCCGACTGCGTAACTGTTCCACAATATCTTCGTCGAACTCTTCGATCGCATTCATCTCCTCAATGGGAATGTACGCAATTTCCTCAAGGGTGGTGAATCCTTCTTCTACCAGAATGACGGCAACGTCTTCATCGACATCCAACTGCTCCATGAAGTTTTCGATGATGGTGGAAGCCTCCTTCTGGTGTTTCTCTGCGGCTTCCTCTTCCGTCATGATGTTCAATATCCAGCCTGTCAGTTCACTGGCAAGCCTGACGTTCTGGCCGCCCTTGCCGATGGCCTGGGCGAGATTGTCTTCATGGACTGCAATGTCCATGCTGCGTGTCTCTTCGTCCACAACAATGCTGACAACCTCTGCCGGAGACATGGCGTTGATGGCCAGCTGGGCAACATTGTCGTCCCAGGGTACAACGTCGATGCGCTCGCCGCCCAGTTCACTGGACACTGCCTGCACCCGCGACCCTCGCATTCCGACACAGGAACCAATGGGGTCTATCCGGCCGTCGTTGGTCTTGACCGCGATCTTGGCACGGGCACCAGGGTCCCTTGACGAAGCCAGGATCTCGATCACGCCATCCGATATTTCCGGCACCTCAATGGTAAACAGCTTGACCAGCATCTGCGTATCCGTTCTGGTCAGCACCAGTTGAGGACCACGCGCTTCCGGTCGAATCTCCTTGAGCAGGGCGCGCAGCCTATCTCCGACTCGAAACATTTCTCTTGGAATCCAGTCCTCTCTCGGGAGAATGGCCTCGGCATTGTTTCCCAGATCGACGATGACCGCTTCTCTGGTGACCTTCTTGACCTGCCCACTGACAAGCTCACCTACCTTGGAGAGATAGGCGTCAACGACCTGTGCCCGTTCGGCCTCCCTGATCTTCTGGACAATGACCTGCTTAGAGGTCTGGGCGCCGATCCGGCCATACTCCACCGAATCAACCGGGATCTCATAGAATCCGCCGACCTCAAGTGAAGGGTCCTTTTCCCTGGCTTGTGTCAACGTCAACTGCGCGCTAGGAAATTCGATTTCCGCATCGTCGGGGACGACTTCCCATCGTCGGAAGGTTTCGTATGCACCCGTTTCCTTATCCATCGCCACCCGCAGATCAACATCCTCTTCGGAGTAACGCTTCTTGGTTGCGGTAGCCAGCGCCAGCTCGAGCGCCTCGAAGATAATCGCTTCGCTGACACCCTTCTCGTTTGACACTGCTTCAACAACCAGCAGAATTTCTTTGTTCATGTCCTTGCCTCAAACAGCCGCGCTACCGATCCGGAATGATATTCGCCCGCTCCACAAATGTCAGTGGGAACAGACACTCTTCATCGGAACTCACGCGCACTACAACATCGTCGCCTTCCAAGCCGGCCAGCAATCCGGTAAACCGCCTGCGCCCCTCGTAGGGCCTTTTCAAACTCACCCTAATCCGGGCCCCGACATAGGCCTCGTACTGTGCCCTCGTAAACAGCCGCCGGTCCAGGCCCGGCGAAGAGACCTCCAGCATGTACTGCCCGCCGATCGGGTCTTCAACATCCAGCAGACTACTTACCTGTCGACTGACCCTTGCACAATCCTCTACATTGATGCCTTCTTCTGCATCAATGTAGACCTTGAGTGCGGAATGCCTGCCCTGCGCCAGATGTTCAATGCCCCACAGCTTGTAGCCCAGCCCTTCCACGACGGGTTCTATCAATGCCTGAAGTATCTGTTCCCTTGCCAGTTCAGTACCTCCACGCCTCTTACCAACTTCCACCTGCAGCACCACAGCATCCCGACCTCCTGTCGTTTTGCATTTCAACTCCATACCGCAGCCCGCACGCCGCTGAACCAGAAATTGTCCAGCCTTAAAACAAAAAATGGGCTAAGCGCCCATTACAACGTTGACCAATGGGTCAACCCTCGTTGTCGACTATCACTTACCTTCAAAGAATAAAAAGCCCCTAAAGAGGGGCCGGTAATCGTGGTAGCGGGGGCAGGATTTGAACCTACGACCTACGGGTTATGAGCCCGTCGAGCTACCAGACTGCTCCACCCCGCAACAACGAGGGGGCGAATTATAGGATTGCAGAGGGGGCGGGTCAACCGGGGAAACGCTCCATCTGCATTAGCGTGCCCCTTTTTGGCCATTTGGCCTTAAATTGGTGCCGAAGAGAGGACTTGAACCTCCACGGGGTTACCCCCACTACCCCCTCAAGGTAGCGTGTCTACCAATTTCACCACTTCGGCAAAGCTCTACTATTCTCGCGGACTCCTGCCCGTTGACTTTTGAGAGCGAGCCAGACTGCAGGGCCCTCCCCCTTCAATCCTATTGGCCACCATTGTTACCCAGATCCGGAATCTCCGAATCTCCGCCGCTCCTGTCGAGTGACGTCGGGCTGTCAGGAACCTGAATCACCTGCGGAATGCCCAGATTCCGTGCCTCTTCCGATTTTTCCTTGGCAAAGAAGGCCAACCCAAAACTGCTGAGAAAGAACGCAAAGGCAATCGTCGAAGTCATTTTAGTCAGGAAATTCCCCGCACCACCACTGCCAAATACGGTAGATGACGCCCCTGCACCAAAGCCCGAACCCATGTCGGCCCCGCGCCCCTGCTGAATCAGAACCAGACCGATGATGGCCAGCGCAGCCAGTACATGTGCCGCCAGCACCAGTGTTTCAACCAGACCCATATCCATCGTTTAAACCCCTGCCGCCTCACAGATCGCGACAAATTCATCCTGTTTGAGCGAGGCTCCGCCAACCAGCGCCCCATCTATGTCCGACTGTGCCAGAAGTCCACTGGCGTTGTCTGCCTTTACGCTACCACCGTAGAGGATTCGTATTCCTTGTGCCGTTTCTGCGTCCTGTTCGGCGATCATACACCGAATATCCGAGTGGACCGCCTGGGCCATCTCGGGGGTGGCTGTCTCGCCAGTGCCAATCGCCCAGATGGGTTCATAGGCAATGATGCAGCCAGCAAATGCGACCGGCGTCATCGCCGCCATCACCGCTCGGACCTGATCCCCGATCACACGGCTCGTCACTCCCGCCTGTCGCTGTGCCAGAGTCTCACCCACACAGACAATAGGCGTCATTTCAGACGCCAGTACGGCAAGGGCCTTCTCCGCCACCACCTCATCTGACTCATGGAAGAGGCTGCGCCGCTCCGAATGTCCAACCAGGACATAGGAGCAACCAAACTCTTTCACCATGCCAGCCGTGACCTCCCCTGTCACCGCACCTTCAGTTCGATGATCCACGTTCTGGGCACCGAGCGCCACATCAGACCCGGCAAGACACTCAGCCACTTCCTGCAAAAATACCAGCGGTGGGCAAATGACCACATCACAGCGGACCGAACCTGACACGGCAGCGGCGAGGCCCCTGGCCAACGCCGCGGCGCTTGATCGCGTCCCGTTCATTTTCCAGTTGCCAGCGATCAGGGAGTCTCTCACAAACGCACCGACTGCAAAAAGGCGGCAAATGGTACCGGCTTTGCTCAGAACATGCAATCGTCCGGAGGCGCTAACCTACTGATTCGGCAACCACTTCTGCAAGGTCATTGGCAAGCCGTTCCACCAGTTCAGGGTTATCTCCTTCAACCATCACCCGTACCACGGGTTCAGTTCCGGACGGCCGTAACAGAACACGTCCATGCCCGGACAATTCCTTCTCGATCGCCGCCACTGCCCGGTCAATCTCTGGCATGTCAGCCAGTACCACGCGACGACCACAGCGGACGTTGACCATGAACTGGGGGTATTTATCCATGCCGCCCTTGAGTTCATGCAGACTCTCGCCAGACCCTATGATACCTGCCACTACCTGCAGGGCCGAGATGATGCCATCCCCCGTAGAAGTAAGATCCAGACAAAGAATGTGACCTGAAGATTCGCCGCCGAGCTTCCACCCCCGCCGGGTCAACTCAGCCAGAACATGGCGGTCTCCTACGGCGGCCCGAACAAAGGGGATCGATTGCCGCTCGAGCGCTTTCTCCAGCCCCAGATTACTCATCTGGGTACCCACCACGCCGCCCTCCAGGCGCCGGGTACTGTTGCGGGCGTGGGCAATGATTAACAGCAGTTCGTCACCGTCCACCACTTCACCGCAGCCATCGACCATGATGACCCGGTCTCCATCACCATCGAGCGCTACGCCAAAATCTGCCCGACTGGCCACAACAGCTTGTTGCAAAGCCTGGGTGGAAGTCGAACCTGAATCCGCGTTGATGTTAAATCCATCCGGCTCGGTGCCAATCTCAACCACATCCGCGCCCAGCTCTCTGAAGACATTGGGCGCAATGTGATAGGTCGCACCATTGGCACAGTCAAGCACCACCTTGAGCCCCTTCAGGTCATACTGGCTCGGAAAACAGCTCTTGCAGAATTCGATGTAACGGCCCGCGGCATCACTGATACGGGACACCTTGCCAATCTGGTCAGACCCCACCATCGTCATGGGCTGATCGAGTTCCCGCTCAATGGCACGTTCAACCTCATCGTCTATCTTTTCGCCATCCTGGGAGAAGAACTTGATGCCATTGTCGTAGTAGGGGTTGTGGGATGCGCTGATCACAATACCAGCGTTTGCCTTGAACGTACGGGTCAGGTACGCAATTGCCGGGGTCGGCATGGGCCCCAGCAATGCGACATCAGCGCCCGCCGCCGCGAGCCCTGCCTCGAGGGCAGACTCGAACATGTAGCCCGATACCCGGGTATCCTTGCCAATCAGCAGGCGCCCTCTACCGGTTCTGGTGAAAACCTTGCCGGCGGCCCAACCCAGCTTGAGTACGAATTCCGGGGTGATAGGGTGCTCACCGACGCGCCCACGGATGCCATCGGTGCCAAAAAACCTTTTCTGCACTTCGCTATTCATGTCACACCCCTTCCCGTTGTACAGCCTGCACGACCTTGAGAGCGGCCACGGTTTCGGCTACATCGTGGACCCGAACGATTCTGGCGCCCTGCCAAACTGCCAGCACAGCACCGACCACACTGCCCACAAGCAAGGTATTGGCAGCGGTCCCGTTCGAATCTCCCACGATTTTACTGATCGTGCTCTTTCTGGATAGTCCAACCAGGATCGGCAGACCCAGGACACCCAACTCGCCCAACCGATGAAGCAGTGTGAGATTGTGAGCGGGCGTCTTGCCGAAGCCGAATCCTGGGTCAATCAACAGCAAGTCGCGTGAAATTCCTGCCGTTTCACATACCCCTATTCGACCGGCCAGAAAGTCGGCGACTTCCGCCACGACATCTCGGTAGACCGGATTTAGCTGCATGTCGCCTGGCTGTCCCTGCATGTGCATGAGACAGACGGGCAGGCCGGAGCGTGCTGCTGCCGCGACGGCACCGGGGCGTGCAAGCGCCCGCACATCGTTGATCAGATCACAGCCGAGGTCCGCTGCGGCTGACATCACCTCCGGGGTACTGGTATCGACGGAAAGGCAGGCGTCGGTTTCACGCCGGAGCACCTCAATCACAGGCAGGACACGGTCCATTTCAGCCTGCACACTGACAGCCGCGGCGCCCGGGCGGGTCGACTCACCCCCGATGTCGATGACATCTGCGCCGCTCGACAGCATCCTGAACGCGTGTTCACGGGCAGCATCTGCATGAAGGAAGGCGCCACCGTCAGAGAATGAATCAGGCGTGACATTCAGCACACCCATTACGATTGCCCGGCCCTCGGCCAGAAGCCCTCGCAGCCTGGAGACCGACATGCACGATACCTTTTGGCTACCCTGTTCCTGACGTATCAGTGATCTGCGGCGGGTCCACCAACCGGACCCGAAGGACGGGATTTCGGCTTGTCAGGTGATGCTTCTGACGATTCACCACCAACCTGATCACTACCTGCGTTCTTTTCCGTCTTCTGGGCACTACCAGTGTCACCCCAGTCTTCGGGCGGGCGGGGTGGACGACCGTTCATGATGTCGTCGATCTGTGCTCGATCGATTGTTTCATACTCAAGCAGTGCATTCGCCATCGCGTCCAGCTTGTCCCGGTTGTCCACCAGGAGCTTCCGGGCGGTCTGATAGCATCGGTCGATAATGGCCCTGACCTCAACATCAATCTTGTTCCGCATGTCATCGGAAACAATCGAATGGGTCGTCCCGGCAGACTTGCCAAGGAATACCTCGTCCTGGTCCTCATCGTACATGAGCGGGCCAAGAGATTCAGACAGGCCCCACTTGGTGACCATGGAACGCGCCATCTTGGTGGCGCGCTCAATATCATTGGAAGCACCGGTGGTGATGCCATCCGGACCCAGGGTCAATTCCTCGGCAATTCGCCCGCCAAACAACGCACAAATCTGGCTCGTGATGGCACGCTTGCTGAGCGAATATCGGTCTTCCTCGGGCAGAAACATGGTTACGCCGAGCGCACGGCCACGGGGAATGATGGTGACCTTGTAGGTGGGGTCATGGTCAGGCACAAGGTAGCCGACGATACAGTGTCCCGACTCGTGAAATGCGGTATTCCGTTTCTCTTTCTCGGACATCACCATGCTCTTGCGCTCTGCGCCCATCATGATCTTGTCCTTGGCCTGCTCAAACTCCGCCATGTTGACCGTTCGCTTGCTCTTGCGGGCCGCAAACAGGGCCGCTTCATTCACGACGTTGGCCAAATCAGCCCCGGAAAACCCGGGCGTACCACGAGCGATCACGCCCGGCTCCACGTCCGAACCCAGCGGCACCTTGCGCATGTGTACTTTCAGGATCTGCTCTCTGCCGCGGATATCTGGAAGCGAAACGACGACCTGACGGTCAAAGCGGCCAGGCCGCAGCAACGCCGGGTCGAGCACGTCCGGGCGGTTGGTGGACGCAATCACAATGATGCCCTCATTGCCGTCAAAACCATCCATTTCGACCAGCAACTGATTGAGGGTCTGTTCACGCTCGTCGTGGCCGCCTCCGAGGCCGGCACCACGATGCCGACCTACTGCATCGATTTCATCAATGAAGATGATGCAGGGCGTCTGCTTCTTGGCCTGATCAAACATGTCCCGAACCCGGGAGGCCCCGACACCAACAAACATCTCAACGAAATCCGATCCGGAGATAGAGAAGAACGGTACTTTGGCCTCACCAGCGATCGCCTTGGCGAGCAGCGTCTTACCGGTGCCAGGCTGACCCACCATCAGAGTCCCTCTGGGGATCCGGCCGCCCAGCTTCTGGAATTTTGCTGGATCCTGCAGGAATTCAACGAGCTCCTGCACGTCTGCCTTGGCCTCATCCACGCCGGCCACATCTGCAAATGTGGTCTTGATCTGATCTTCACCCAACAGCTTTGCCTTGCTCTTGCCGAAGGTCAGCGGGCCGCCGCGACCACCCGAACCACCTTGCATCTGCCGCATGAAAAACATGAACACCGCGATGATGACCAGGATCGGAAAACTCGCCACCAGCAACTGGGTCCAGATACTCTGCTGCTCCGGGCGGTTCCCTTTGAAGTCCACCTTGTGGTCGAGCAGATCGCCAATCAGTTCAGAGTCAGTGATCTGTGGTTGAATAGTCTCAAACTGCTGGCCATCGTAGCGTTCACCACGAATGGTCAGGCCTTCGATCTCAATCTGACGGACCTGCCCCTGGTTCACCTGCTCCAGAAACGAGGAGTACGTGATTTCTTCCGGCCCGCGCGAAACGTTGAAGTTCTGAAACACCGTCAACAGCACTGCAGCGATGATCAGCCACAGCAGAAGATTCTTTCCCATGTCATTCAAGACCAGTTCCTCATTCGCTCCCGCACCAATCAGGGGGGAAAATTACATTACTATAGTTTCGCTGATCGACCAAACCGACTCCAGCCAGGCGGGCCTTGATCGCGCTACATATATTTCTACGTACTGCCTACTTACTTACGACCGCGCCCAAGCAAATAGATTTCACGAGACCGATCCCGGGATGCAGCCGGTTTGATATTGTTCAGCTTGCCAAATGACCCTCGAAACCCGTCGCGGAGATCCGAAATCCCGCTACCTTCAAAACACTTGGCCAGTAACGCGCCACCCGGTCGAAGAACCGTCCTCGCCATATCAAGGGCCAGTTCCACCAGATAGGCTGAACGAGGCTGATCAATCTCCTTCATTCCACTCAAGTTGGGGGCCATATCCGAAATTACAAGGTCTAATGGCGCATCGCCGATGACCGACATCACATCATTGAGCGTTTCCGGCTCGGTGAAATCGCCCGTAATCACGGTCACACCTTCAATTGGCGAGACTTCGAGAAGGTCCACAGCAACCACCAGGCCGGACTCACCCACAATGCCGGCCGCGACCTGTGACCAGCCACCCGGCGCCGCGCCGAGATCCAGAACCCTGTGCCCTGGCTTCAGGATTCCATATTTTTCCTGTATTTCCAGTAGCTTGTAGCTCGCTCTGGATCGGTACCCCGCCTCACGGGACGCTTTAACATAGACGTCCCGTTCATGTTCATCCAGCCAGCGCCGGGACCTTTTAGCCATGACCGTTGGCATCCTGATCAACCATGATTCGTTCCTTGGGGGAGTGGAGATGTCCTGTTTCATTTCACAGGGCACCGCCGGCCGATTAGCGTTAAACTGCCCGCTTTTGCGAATTTCGACGAATATTCATGTCAAACACCAATATGGGAAACAAGACGGACAACAAACTCCGCAAGCGATTTCGAGCCATTGGACACACCCTGCGACCTATTGTAACAGTGGCCGGCAACGGCATTTCTGATGGCGTCATCCAGGAAATCGACCGGGCCCTGGCCGACCACGAACTCATCAAGGTCAGGATTGTTGCCGATGACCGTCAGGAGCGACAACAAATGATCGTGGCGATTCAGACGCGACTTTCCTGTGAAACCATTCAGGCAGTAGGTGGTGTCGTGCTGATCTATCGACCCTCATCTGACCCCAATCCGGCACTATCCAATATCCTTCGCAGCCAGATTCTCTGATTTGAGAGCGGGTCTGCAGCAGGCTTTTAACGGAATTCCAGTTCCACACTTCTCGACTCAGCCCTCTGGGAGACATTCCAGCATGACGACCGGGGGGAGCATGGCTACGCGCTGGCCATTGCACGAGCTGTTAAATGTGCTCAACCTCGCTAACCTCAAGTTCAACGTCGCCATTGGGCGTACTGACCACCGCAACGTCGCCGATCTCTTTGCCAATCAGTGCTCTGGCGATAGGTGAATATACGGACAGTTTATTCACCTTCAGATCAGCCTCATCATCCCCGACAATCTGATAGCGGGATTGCGAATCATTGGCCAAATTGACCACCGTCACTGTGGTACCGAAGATCACCCGGCCCGTCGCCGCGATGTCCTTGACGTTGATCACCTGCGCCGCAGACAGCTTGTTCTCGATTTCGCCAATCCGGCCTTCAATAAAGCCCTGTTCTTCCTTGGCATACTGGAACTCTGCGTTTTCACGCAAATCGCCCTGTTCACGGGCCTCTGAGATCGCCTTGACAATCCTCGGCCGCTCAACCTGCTTTAACCTGACGAGTTCCGCGCGCAGGGCCTCAGCACCTTTCGCGGTCATGGGAATCTTGTCCATGGAGATCTGCCGTTCCGCCTCAAAACAGACAGTTTACGAGGAATTCAGCCGGTCGGCTAGATTTTGCGGGCCAACAGCCGTGCGTGCAGGTCCTGTAAGCTTCGGACACTGGTATCGTCACCATGGCGAAGCGCCGCAATACTGGCGCGGCCACCAGCCATGGTCGTCGTATAGCAGACCTTCTGCTGCAACGCAGTTCGGCGAATCGCGAATGAGTCCGCGATGGCCTGCTTGCCCTCGGTCGTGTTGATGATGAAGTCGATCTCCTGATTCTTCAACATATCCAGGATGTGAGGACGACCCTCAAGCACTTTGTTGACAATGCTCACCTCAATTCCCGCTTCCTGAATCACTTTGGCTGTGCCACGAGTCGCCACAATTCGAAACCCGAGGTCAATGAGGCCGGCCGCTATTTCTGGCGCCTGGCCCTTGTCCGCGTCACGAACGCTCAGAAAGACGCAGCCACTCGACGGAATCGGCTCGCCGGCAGCGACCTGGGCCTTGCCGTAGGCCTCACCGAAGGTGTCGCCAACGCCCATGACCTCGCCGGTAGACTTCATCTCAGGCCCCAGGATGGGGTCGACGCCCGGGAAGCGGCCGAACGGAAAAACGGCTTCCTTGACGTTGAAGTAGTCCGGCACAACTTCACTGGTGAAGCCCTGGTCAAGAAGCGTCGTTCCTGCCATGCACCGCGCTGCCACCTTTGCCAGTGAAGTGCCGATGCATTTGGACACAAAGGGAACGGTCCTTGATGCCCGCGGATTCACTTCAAGCACGAAAATCATGCCATTCTGAACCGCGAGCTGAACGTTCATCAGGCCCACGACGCCGAGTTCAAGGGCCATGGCCGTGACCTGCCGACGCATTTCCTCGATCAGATCCTGGCCGAGACTGTAGGGAGGGAGCGAACAGGCCGAATCACCTGAGTGCACACCTGCCTGCTCAATATGCTCCATGATCGCGCCAATGACGACCTGCTTGCCATCACAGACCGCATCCACGTCCACCTCTATGGCCTGATCCAGAAATCGATCCAGCAGCACGGGCGATTGGTGGGAGACTTCCACTGCCTCGCGCATGTAGGTCTTGAGTTCTGCGTCGTCGTAGACGATCTCCATTGCTCGGCCTCCAAGAACGTAGGATGGCCTGACGACCAGTGGATATCCAATCTCGGCGGCCGCCGCCACGCCCTCACTGGGATGGCGGATGGTCCTGTTTGGTGGCTGCAGCAGATTCAGCCTCGTGATGAGGGATTGAAACCGTTCCCGGTCCTCGGCCTCGTCGATGGCATCCGGCGAGGTACCAATGATCGGGACCCCAGCCGACGCAAGACGGCGGGCAAGCTTGAGGGGTGTCTGGCCGCCAAACTGGACGATGACCCCTTTGGGCTTCTCCAGATCGACAATGGCAAACACATCCTCAAAGGTGAGGGGCTCAAAATACAGCCGATCCGAGGTGTCATAGTCCGTCGAGACGGTCTCCGGATTGCAGTTGACCATGATGGTCTCGTAGCCATCTGCCCGCATCGCCAGCGCGGCATGAACGCAGCAGTAGTCAAACTCAATACCCTGGCCGATCCGATTCGGCCCACCCCCCAGCACAACGATCTTGTCACGACTGGTTGGCCTCGCTTCACACTCGTCCTCATAGGTGGAGTACATATAGGCAGTGGTACTCTCAAATTCCGCCGCGCAGGTGTCCACCCGGCGAAACACCGGTTTGACTCCCAGCGCCTGACGCTGATCGAACACGGCCTCCTCCGGCAACCCCAGCAGGGTCGCGATCCGCGAGTCGGAGAACCCCTGTTGCTTGTAGGAAAACAGTGCATCGCGATCAAGGTCTTGCAGCACGCCAGCCGCAATCGCCTCCTCAGACTGGATGATCGACTGTATCTGGACCAGGAACCAGGGATCGATCCCCGTGAGCTCGTGCACCGCCGGCAGATCAATGCCATGTCGCATCGCATCGGCAACATAGCGAATGCGATCAGCGCCGGGGACCCTCAGTTCCTTCCTGAGCCGGGTCTGCCAGCCATCTTCCATGTCAATCAGCGGCGTCAGACCATCAATGCCTGTCTCCAGGCCACGTAGCGCCTTTTGTAACGATTCCTGAAACGTCCTGCCGATGGCCATCACTTCACCGACCGACTTCATCTGCGTTGTCAGCAGGTTTTCCGCCTGGGGAAACTTCTCAAACGTGAACCTTGGGATCTTGGTCACGATGTAATCGATGGAAGGCTCAAAGGATGCCGGTGTCCTGCCCCCGGTGATGTCATTCGCCAATTCATCCAGCGTGTAGCCAATAGCCAGTTTGGCGGCCACCTTCGCAATGGGAAAACCGGTGGCCTTTGAGGCCAGCGCAGAGGACCTCGACACCCTGGGATTCATTTCGATCACCACCAGCCGGCCCGTGCCCGGTTCGACGGCGAACTGGACATTGGAGCCGCCGGTTTCGACACCGATCACGCGCAGCACGGCCAGGGAGGCGTTGCGCATGATCTGGTACTCCTTGTCCGTGAGCGTCTGGGCGGGCGCTATGGTGATGGAGTCACCGGTGTGGATGCCCATGGGGTCAAGATTTTCGATGGAACAGACGATGATGCAGTTGTCGTTTCTGTCCCGAACGACCTCCATTTCATATTCCTTCCAGCCCAGCAACGACTCATCAATCAGGAGTTCATTGGTCGGGGACAGATCCAGGCCCCGGGTGCAGATCTCGATGAAGTCTTCCCGGTTGTAGGCGATCCCTCCCCCTGTTCCACCCATCGTAAATGATGGCCTGATCACACAGGGGAAGCCCAGTTCGGCCTGGACCTTTCTGGCCTCTTCGAGGGTATGGGCAATACCACTTCTGGCCGTGTCCAGGCCAATCTCCTTCATTGCGTTGTCGAACAGCTGCCGATCTTCCGCCTTGTCGATGGCCTCCTTGGTCGCCCCCACAAGTTCAACGTGATACTTTTCGAGCACCCCTTCACGCGCCAGGTCCAGTGCACAGTTGAGTGCCGTCTGCCCGCCCATCGTCGGCAGCAGCGCATCCGGGCGTTCCTTGGCAATGATGTTCGCCACGGTGCGCCAGGTGATCGGCTCAATATAGGTGGCATCTGCCATGGCCGGGTCGGTCATGATGGTCGCCGGGTTGGAGTTCACCAGGATCACCCGTAATCCTTCCTCACGCAGCGCCTTGCACGCCTGCGCGCCGGAGTAGTCAAACTCGCACGCCTGCCCGATGACGATCGGCCCTGCGCCAATGATCAGAATGCTCTTGATGTCTTCTCGTCTTGGCATACCGGCGCCTTATCTGGCCTGAGCCATCAGTTCTATGAAATGATCAAACAGTGGGGCGGCATCATGGGGCCCGGGACTGGCTTCAGGATGGCCCTGGAACCCGAACGCGGGCCGATGCTCGAGCTCAATGCCCTGGAGCGACTGATCGAACAACGAGCGATGAGTGACCCGAACCCCGGCGGGCAAGGCCGCATCGTCAAGGCAGAAGCCGTGATTCTGACTACTGATGAGCACTGTACCATCCCTGAGATCCTTGACCGGATGATTCGCACCATGGTGCCCATGATTCATCTTGCGGGTCTTCATGCCCGCCGCAATACCCAGGAGCTGCAATCCAAGACAGATCCCGAACACCGGAATCCGCGCCTCAATGATCTCTCGGATGGCGACGATCGCGTAGTCACAAGGGTCCGGATCACCGGGTCCATTGGACAGGAATACGCCATCCGGGGACATGCCGAGCACCTCGGCCGCCGGGGTGGTTGCCGGCACGACGGTGAGCTCACAACCACGATCCACCAGCATCCGCAGAATGTTTCTCTTGACTCCGAAGTCATATGCCACGACTTTGAAACGGGACCCGGTGCTGTTTGCATAGCCCACCCCAAGCTGCCAGGTTCCCTCACGCCAGCCATAGGGTTCAACGGCCGTGACCTCACGAGCCAGGTCCATCCCCTTAAGGCCCGGAAACGCCCTGGCGCTGGCAATGGCTGCAGACTGGTCCAGCTCCGTTGCCTGCTCGGCAGCGATCACCGAGGCCCCCTGGGCACCGGACTCCCTGATCATGCGGGTCAGCTTGCGAGTATCGATCCCTGCAATACCCACGACGCCCTCACCGGTCAGGTAGTCGGACAGCGACATCTCGCTGCGCCAACTACTCGCCATGAGGGGCAGATCCCGGATAACCAGCGCCTCGGCCCAGATCCGTGACGATTCCTGGTCCTCCAGGTTGACGCCGGTATTTCCGATGTGAGGGTGGGTCAGGGTCACGATCTGACGAGCGTAGGAGGGATCAGTGAGAATCTCCTGATACCCGGTCATCGCCGTATTGAAGACAACCTCCCCCACGGCACTGCCGAGGGCGCCAATGGCCGTGCCCTCGAACACTTCGCCGTTCTCGAGCGCGAGTAAAGCTGTCGCCATCAGGGATAGGCCTCCAGATCTGGAACATGAGTGCCGAAAAAAAGCGAGATCGGCATTACGCGCGTCTCGCTTTTCGATTCCGACTTTCGTGGGGTGTCATACTGGCGCGACATTCTAAAAGAAGCACCTTCAGGATTCCACTCAAGATGCTTCCCAAAACCGGCCTGCCTTCCGCCCACTGTCGAAACCGTTGGCGCGCTGCAACCCTGCCGGTCCAGTCCTGATTCAGTACGAACCCTGATATCTACGATTCATTCGACCATGCTCCTTGAAGGCGAACCCATCAACATCAACTGCGACACTCAGCCATGGCTTTCATCACGCAGGCCAAGAACGTCACGCATGTCAAACAGCCCGTGATCGCACCCGGCCACGAACTCCGCCGCTCGGAGCGCACCCATTGCAAAATTCATTCTGCTCTGGGCACGATGGGTAATCTCGATACGTTCACCTTCACCGGCAAACATCACCGTGTGCTCACCGACGATATCTCCCGCCCGGATCGAGTTGAAACCGATGGTTCGCCGCTCCCGTTCACCCGTAAAGCCTTCGCGACCATACACCGCATCAGTGGCGAGGTCGCGACCCAATTGCCGGGCAACCACCTGGCCCAGCGTGACCGCGGTGCCCGATGGCGCATCGACTTTGTGACGATGGTGCGCCTCCATAATCTCCACATCCACGGAATCACCCAGAATCCGGGCAGCAATTTCGGCGAGCCTGAACGTCACGTTGACGCCAACGCTGAAATTGGAAGCGTGCACAATCGGGATATCCGCAGCAGCAGCCTCGAGGCGCGCCAGCTGCTCCTGATTGAGTCCGGTGGTACCGATCACCATCTTCCTGGATCGCCGTCGGCAGATGTCCACGTTAACGGCGGTCGCATCGGCAATGGTGAAATCGATCAGCACATCAAAGTCGGAACTGACCGCATCCAGTGAATCGGTGATCCTCACACCGCAGGCACCAACCCCGGCCAGCTCACCTGCATCGGCGCCAATTTCCGCCAGGCCCGGCCGCTCCACGGCTGCGGTGAGGTTGAGTGCGCCTGAGTTCGCCAATGCCGCGATCAGCGTCCTGCCCATTCTGCCGGACGCGCCGGTCACTGCCACGTTGACCATGGATACTCCTATTCTGTTAGGGAATCGAAGAAATGCTTGACGCCCTCGAACCAGGACGTCTGTTTGGGGCGCTGCCCATCGTCACTGTGCCCGGCGAATTCATGCAGCAGTTCCTTCTGCTTCCTGGTGAGATTGACGGGCGTTTCCACCAGCACGCGACAGTAAAGATCACCCACACCACCGCCCCGCACCTGGGACACATCCACCCCCTTGTTGCGGAGCCTGAACAGCTTTCCGGTCTGGGTTTCCGGGGGTATCTTCAGCGTGACCCGGCCGTCCAGTGTTGGCACTTCCAGTTCACCACCAAGTGCGGCATCAACGAAACTGATAGGGACCTCACAATAAAGATGCTCACCCTCGCGGGTAAAGATCTTGTGCTCCCGCACATTGACCTCCACGTAGAGGTCACCCGGTGGCCCGCCGTTTGCCCCAGCTTCTCCCTGGCCGGATAACCGGATTCGGTCCCCGGTGTCGACCCCGGGCGGTACCTTGACCGACAGCTTCTTGGTTTCATTCACCCGGCCCTGGCCGCTGCATTTACTGCAGGGGTCTGATATGACCTTTCCCGCGCCGCGGCAGCGCTGACAGGGCGTCTGCATCTGAAAGATCCCCTGGCGGGTGGTGGTATGACCGGTCCCACCACACTGAACACAGGCCATTGGGCTGCTGCCCTTGCTGGCGCCGCTGCCAAGACACTCCATGCACTCAGCCAGTGTCGTGACACTGATTTTTGGGTTGGAGCCCCTGACGGCCTCCTCAAGGGAGATGTCCAGCACGTAGCGCAGATTCGCGCCGCGGTGGCTTCTCGACTGCCCACGCCCCGCGAAGATGTCTCCAAAGACGTCCTCGAAAATGGAACTGAAGTTACCGCTGTTAAAGCCGCCTCCACCGGTACCGCCACCCTCGAAAGCCGCATGGCCGAACTGGTCATAGGTGGAGCGCTTCTGCCGGTCCGCCAGGACCTCCGCCGCTTCACTCGCCTCCTTGAACTTGGCGTCCGCGTCTGAGTCCTCGGGGTTCCGGTCAGGATGATATTTCATGGCGAGGCGCCGATAGGCCTTCTTGATCTCGGCGGCTGAGGCATCTCGCGATACCCCCAGCACCTCATAATAGTCGCGCTTTGTTGTCATTGTTCTAACTACCCGGTTACCACTGGTTGACTACTGTATTTCGAGAATCTGTTCCAACGAATGCACCTCAAAGAGGCAATTCAAAAAACGCAAAAAGCGCGGCGTAT
>JAQBUI010000027.1 GCA_027624035.1 Pseudomonadota bacterium
AAGTTCACTGGCAGGAGGTGCCAGCATGAGCACCTTCTGCACGACTACGGTGTGCCCGAGACGGCCACGCTCAAGGCTGCCCATGCCTTGGCCTGGCTCGATTCGGCTACCTGTACCTGAACCGTGGCATGTGGGGCGACACCCGGGTGATCCCGGAGAACTGGATCAACGCAAGCCTGACAGCCCACGTTGATGCCGGCAACGGCATCGGTTACGGCTACATGTGGTGGATCATGCCTGATGGCGTCGTGATGGCAACGGGTACGGGTGGTCAGAAGATCTGGCTGGACAGGAAGAACCAACTCATGATCGTCAACCGGGTCGACACTGGCGATGGCCTGTCACGTGGCCTGTGGTGGGACCTGGGCGTGCGAGTGAACAACAACCATATGCGGGAACTGCATCAACAGGTGCTTGCTGCGCTTGAACAGCCATAGTTGCCATCTTCACCTTGAATCGTCTGCCGATTTCAGAACACACGTTTCAGAGTACTGCAAAGTAGATCACTGCTGCGGCAAGGATCAACTGGACCACGAACGTGACCTTCAGCAGCCATCTGGCGGGCCATTTCGGACCCATGCCAGCCGGCAGGCGCCGGTGCTGCAGGTAGATGGTAATGCCGCTCTGAATGGGCAGCATCATCGCCGCATAGCTCGCGGCGATGGTCACCATCAGCACGGGTCTCTGAAACCCCACATACAGGCCAAGACCGATAAACGGCACGATCATGCCGTACCAGCGAATAATGGCAAGACGCAGATCGAGCCGGGACCGGGACATGAACCCCAGTTCGATCAGATAGTCCGGCAGGTACCTGGCACCGGCGGCCAACCCGGCGACGGAACTGGAATAGAGGATGCAGAACGCACCGACCGCAAACAACCACAGGGACCAGGTTCCGAGGGTCTGGGTAAACATATTGCTGAGGGCATTTAAGGTCTCACCACCATCAGGCGTCTGCCCCATGGCGTGCAACACGCCCGCGCCAAGAATGTAGAACGGGATGGTCGCGCAGGTCAGGATCAGCAGCGTGATCCAGATATCTGTGCGCAGCACTTTCAGCCAGCCTCGCGCGCGCTCGCGCCATGCGTCCGTGTCATCGAACCGACCAATCCGGCGCGGATAGCCCTTCTCGATACACCAGTAGGAATAGGCCGAAATCTCCCCTGAATTGACGCCGGTATAGCCATAGGCGGCGAGCGCGAGCACCGCAAATTCCACAGAAAACTCCATCTGGAAGCCGCTGACGAGATCATCGAATCGAGTCGCAAAGGGCGTCCCCTGCATGAGCAGGGCACTGCAGACCGTGATCACGGTGAAGGTCATGACAAACAACAACATGACGGTTTCAATCCGGCGGTAGCTGCCGCTACCCAGCAGCGCGGCGGCGATCACGGCCAGTACCGCGACCGCGATCAGCGGATCGAACCCGGGGAACAGAATGACCACCGCCTGGCCCGCTCCACCAATCAAGCCGCCGAGGCCCGTCAGACCCGTCGCAAACCCGATCAGTCCCAGCGCCAGAGGCCATGAAAACTCGCCCCGGGGTCCCGGCAACTTGCCCGGGATACGATTGAGGGCACGAAGATAGGTGTCACCACTTAGCACCACATAGCGGGCTAGTTCCGCCTGGACGATGGATTTACTCCAGCACGAGAACAACACCCACCAGAGCATGCCATAGCCCACGGCGGCGCCCAGGCTGGCGGTCAGGATGATCTCACCAGACCCGACGATGGTGGCGGAGATGATCACACTTGGGCCCAGGTAGCGGAGCGTCGCACGCCAGCCAACAGGCGGGGTCTCCTGGGCGTCTGCGGGCTGGGTGTACTCGTCTACCGCATCGTCAATCGTCTCTCTGGCATCGACTTCCATCTTCCTCTCCCTCGGCTGGTCGATATTGTGGTCGATCGGGCTGACCCATCACACGGTAAAGGTCAGCGGCCCGAATCTTATCTATTCGATGTCGCCACTGCACGGTGCACTTCCGCGGCCCACACCTTCATCGGCCGTCGGCCCTTGCGCTTGACCCTGTACACCCTCTCCCCGGGAGCACTGTACTACGCCGTTGCGGCCGGGACACGCCGCCCCGGACTGCAGTAAACTGACGCCCGATTCTCGGAGGGAAGCAGAAATGGACCCACGCTGTCTGACCAACAGTCTCAACGACCAGGAGCGGCAGACCTTCGAAGAGAAAGGTTATCTGCTGGTACCGAAAGCGCTGTCCCCGGGCGACGTGACGCGGTTGATCGGTCTGGTCGATCGGCTGGGCATCGAACGAGCCGATGAGGTCGAGCCTGACGGTCGCCTGCACCTGCGTGATTTTCTAAGGGAAGATGACCTCTTTATGGATCTGCTGGACTGGCCCAGGACCTTTCCGAAGGTGTGGGGTATTCTGGGATGGCACCTGCAGCTTTATCTCTCCCATATTGATATCACGCCGCCGCTGCCCGTGGACCAGCATAGGACCGTCACGCTCGGCTGGCATCAGGATAGCGGCCGCGTCAATCTGGAGATGGAGACCGATCCACGGCCGCGGCTCTCCATCAAGGTGGGTTACTTTCTTACCGACACGACAGAACCCGGCTGCGGCAACTTCTGGGTTATTCCCGGCAGCCATCTGAAGAACAAGCTTGACCGACCGACTGACGGCATCAGCAATCCGCAAGGCGCCATACCCATCTGTGTTCCGCCGGGAAGCGCCGTGATATTCGACCGGCGGCTGTGGCATTCACGCAGCCCCAATCACTCTGATCGGACTCGAAAGGCCGTGTTCTACGGGTACAGCTACCGCTGGCTGCGCCCGCGCGACAACCTCAGAATCGAGGACTACGAAGACTGCAGAGACCCGATCCGCCGACAATTGCTGGGGGCCGTGCGGGATGGCCATGGCTACTCGTCCCCGGAGCCCGAGGACGTACCGCTGCGAGCCTGGCTGGACGAGCATCAAGGCACGAATAGCGGCCCGTAGATGGGCAGCCCTGATCCCCGCAGCGGAACCTGATGCGTCCGGCAGATGTGACGATGAGCCGACCATGGCAGCAACCGGCATCATGGCTCGTTGCGAGTCGATACACACGAACAGCAGCAACAGGCCAGGATTGCCTGACCAAGGAGAATATCGCCTGAATCTTTACCCGAAATCTGTTTTTCGGTCACATCTGTTCTGGTTTGTGCTGGTCGGCCTTGCGCTGACGGGACTGGAGCAGCTCTCCAGAGATAATTCCCGGGAGGTCATCATCGACGCGGCGGCTATCAACCGATTGAGCCAGCTCTGGGAAGCTCAGATGGGTCAGCCACCCACGGCGGCTGAGCTGTCCTCGATCACGGAATCCTGGATCGACGAGGAACTGTATTTCCAGGAAGCACTGCGACTGGGACTCGATCAGAACGATACGATCGTACGCCGGCGGCTGGTGCAGAAACTGCGGTTTCTGGAAATCGAGTCCTCGGCCCTGGAACCAGGCGAGGCAGAGGTCGCGACGTTCTTCGAAGCCAACCGGGATCGTTATCGGCTGGCTGCCAGCACGACGTTCTCACAGGTACTCATCCGCCACCCGGAACCGCAGAGACTGGCGAGGATCAAAGCGGACCTGACCGCTGGCGCGGACTATCGGAGCATCGGCGACGCATCTTCCCTTCTTGCCGACTATGTGGACCTGAGCCCCGATGAAATCGCGACGGAGTTTGGGATCAATTTCGTGAGCGCCCTGCTGGAGGTGCTTGAGTCCGACCATAGAGCCAACTGGGCTGGCCCCATCGAATCGATCCACGGGGTCCACTACATCAGGGTCAACGAGTTTCATCCACCACGAATCCCTGCACTCAACGAGGTCTATGCTGACGTCGTGATCGACCTGATCGATGAACACCAGCAACAGCAGGCGACGCAATATCTGGATTCACTGCGGCAGCGCTATCACATCATCCGTAAGGACCTTGCCGATGATCCCTGAACGGTCGCGATCTGCTGCGCCGTGCTCCGTGATACGGGCACGCTCAGGGCTGTTTACACGCTCAGGGCTGTCTATCCGCTCAGGGCTGTTTATACGCTCAGGGCTGTCTATCCGCTCAGGGCTGTTTATACGCTCAGGGCTGTTTATACGCTCAGGGCTGTCTATCCGCTCAGGGCTGTTCGCCACGTTGCTAACGTTGCTGATATGTCCGGCGCTGGGCCACGAGATGAGACCGGCGTTCATACAACTCACAGAGATCGTGCCGGGTCAGTTTGAGCTTGAGTTTCATCAGCCAAGAGTGCAGGACCGGTTTCTGAATCTACGGGTTCACTTCTCCTGCACCAGCACAACCGAATTACGATCAACACTCGGGCCTACAAGCCTGATTGAATCCCAGCGATACGAATGCCCCTCCGGGCTGGCCGGGCAGGTGCTTGCCATTGAGGGGATGGACCGCACCATGACCGATGCGCTGGTCCGGGTCGTGTCCAGGTCTGGTACCGGCACATTGCTGCTGCATCCCGGGTCACCGGCGGTCACCCTGTCAGGCAGCCTGACCGTTTCCGCCTATCTGCGGCTGGGGGTACTGCATCTGTTACTGGGGATTGATCACGTGCTGTTCGTACTTGGACTGCTGTATCTCGTTCACGGCGGATGGCGTCTGCTACGAACCGTTACCAGCTTCACACTCGCCCACTCCATCACACTCGCATTATCAGTCTTTGACGTGGTGCAAATCTCCCAGGCACTGGCAGAGGCGCTGATTGCGCTGACCATCGTCTACCTCGCAGTGGAAATTGGCCTCGGCAAGCGAGATCTGCGCTATCCCGAGATGATTGCGTTTGCCTTTGGGCTGCTCCACGGGCTCGGCTTTGCCGGTGCCATGCGGGACGTGGGCCTGCCAGCAGATGGCATGGCGGAGGCACTGCTGCTGTTCAACATTGGAATCGAACTGGGGCAAGTCATGGTGCTGGCAGCGGCGATGCTGCTGATCACTCTCTGGCATCGCGGGGTGGCACGCCATGAGCGCTCCGGGTGGACCGCAGCGGTCGGGGTGGCCGGGTACTGGATGCCCGTCTATATGATGGGGTCACTGTCCGTGTACTGGACCATCACCCGGACCGTGCTTCTGCTTCCTGGCATGTGAGCCAGCCCGGAAGCTGACTCATGGCCTCTGAACCCCTTCAAATGCCTATTCAAAGAGCAGTTCAAAGTGCTGTCTGAAAGATTCTGTCTGAAAGGGTCTGTCTAAAGCACTATTCAAACCCGACGAAGTTAACCACATCATCCACCGGCTGTCGGGTCGACACCACGTCGTTTGCGGCGAAGTCATCTGCCGGGTACCCCATGGCAACACAGGTCACGATGACTTCATTGTCCGGAATACCCGCACACTCCCGCACTACAGGCGACTGCATGATGCCCTGGCCGTTGATCACCGCCCCCAGGCCCTTGGACCAGGCGGCATTGACCAGGCAGTTCACCACCGCACCGCAGTCGAAAATCGCAATATCATTCTCCTGAAGATCCTGATCAAAGGTCACAACGATGGAGACCGGAGCGTCAAACTGACGGAATCCGCGCAGAACCCAGTCCTGTCTGCGGGCCTTGTCGGACCATTCGATACCCATGGATTCAAACAACTGGGCCGCGATCGCCTTTTGTCGTTCACGATGGATACCCTTATAGGCGCCGTGCATCCTGACCTCCCTGGAGGGCGGGACGCCTGCCATGTTTCTTTCGGTGTTGCCCTTACGGATGCGGTCCAGCGGTTCCCCGGTGACCACGTGCAGATGCCAGGGCTGGGTATTCATGGAGGAAGGGGCTCTGGTTGCCAGTTCGACAATCTCCCTGATCACTTCCTTTGACACCGGTTCTTGCTTATAACCACGAATGCTTCGCCGACCCATCACAACCTGTTCAAATTCCAAACTCGTTCTCCGTCATCTTTTTTTCGAGTGCGAACTTGCCTGCCTCGGGCGCAAAGGTCAAGAACACAGGTCAAGAACAACACAGAAAGTACCGAGGTACCCCTCAAACAGAGCAGGTCATCAGGACAGTGCGGCACGCTTGCGCCGGGCCCGCTCTAACTGCACCTCATCAAAGATCTCCTGAGGCCGAATGGAGCGTGCCGCCGGCTCGATCACGGTGTTGATGACTGCCTGATTGGCTGCATACGACGCACCGGCACTATCCCGAAGCAGGAACGAGTCATCCACCAGGCAACGCCGGATCGTCACATGGTCCAGCGACCGGCCGCAGAAGCTGCCCATCCAATCCAGCAGCTGTTCATTGACTTCTGTTTCCGGGTAGGTCCGTTGAGGGTCAAGCGATGAGGCTGCAAGCGCAAGCACGACAGCGGCATCATCCGAATTCCTGGGAATCCACTCCAGTACGCCACCCTTGAATAGCCGCCGCAAGATCGCCTCAGTCTGTTGTTTATCCATTGCTGTTGCCGTCCCGCCAAACTCACACTCTATCATTCACCGGGTTCTGACTTTGTCAACGTCGGGCATCTCCATACCGGTGCTGTCGGATATCCCCGGCCCAGACCTCACAGCCTTGAGCGTGCCGAGGCGTGCGCTCAAGAAGAGCTTAATCAGAGGTCACCCGGGGCCATTCGCGTCAGATCGGGTTAGGCGCTATGCTCGGCAACAGGATTCCAGAAGGGGGGAATGAAATGCGACCCATATTGTCTATGCAGTGTTTACACACCGTACTGGCCATGACGCTCATCTGTGCTACCGCCCAGGGGCAACAGGCCCTGCCCGTCGCACAGAACACCACCAACGACCGGCAACTGATCGTCTCGAAAGAGATTGTCACCGCCCACCCGGAAACGAGCGCCAAACGCAAGGCCTACTTCGGTGACATGCACGTCCACACCACCTATTCGTTTGACGCCTTCGCATTCGGCACGCTGGCAACCCCATACGACGCGTATCGCTACGCCCGTGGCGAGGCCATCGATCACCCCTCCGGGTTCAAAATGAAGATGCGCCGGCCCCTCGATTTCTACGCGGTGACCGACCACGCGATGTTCCTGGGAGTGTCCCGGCAGGCCGCCGACCCGGACAGTCACTTCAGCAAGCAGGGCCACACTCCCTACATGCGGAACATGAACGCGCCGGAGAACCAGAAGCCCGGTTCGAATGCGCAGCGCAGCAGTGCCTTTTCTTCCTTCCTTGGCGACATGCTGGCCGGCATCGCCGCCGGCACCATCGACGAGACCGAAGTCAGGAATATCACCCGCTCTGCCTGGCTTGATACCATCGACGCCGCGGAGCAGTTTTACCGCCCGGGCAAGTTCACGACCTTCGTCGCCTATGAGTACACCACCTCTTCTGATGATCGAGGCAACCTGCACAGGAACGTCTTTTTCCGGGATGCGGATCGCCTGCCCGCCGTTCCCTTTTCACGGTTCCATGACCGAAACCCTGAGGGGCTGTGGAACTGGCTGGATGACCTGCGGGAGACTGGCGTCGAAGCCATGGCGATACCGCACAATTCCAACGGCTCCAACGGCAACATGTTTGCGCTGGTGGACTGGGCTGGCAGCCCGCTGGATGACGACTACTCCGAACAACGCATCCGCAACGAACCACTGATTGAAATCACCCAGATCAAGGGTACCTCCGAGACCCACCCTGCCCTGTCAGACAGTGACGAATGGGCCGACTTCGAAATCATGCCCTACCGGATCGCCACACGACTGTTTAGCGAGCCCAGAGGTTCCTACGCCCGTGAAGCGCTCCTGAACGGGATTGCCATGGCGGACCGGGGCCAGGTGAATCCCTTCAAGTTCGGTTTCATTGGTGCTTCCGACACCCACACCGGCGCCATCGCCGACGACGAGGCGGACTTTTACGGCAAGATCGGGCTGCTGGATGCCAATGCAACGCTCAAGGGTTCTGTTCCGCTGTCAGAGGAAGTTGCCGCCCAGGCAAAGGCCAACAACGCACCCATACAGGAGTTTGATGGCAGGACTTTCCGGGACCCGGCCGCGATCACCTGGGGCGCCTCCGGGCTTGCCGGCGTCTGGGCCGAGGAGAATACCCGCGGCGCGATCTACGACGCGCTCCGGCGCAAGGAGACCTTTGCCACTACCGGGCCACGCATCAAGGCCAGGCTGTTCGCAGGATACGATTTCACCGATACCATACTGGGGGATCGCAATATGCTCGAGCATGCCTATCGGGAAGGTGTCGCAATGGGGTCGGATCTGCTGGCCCGCGGCAATGACACGCCGACACTGATTGCCCTCGCCGTCAGAGATGGGCAATCAGCACCGCTGCAGCGGCTGCAGATCATCAAGGGCTGGACCCACGATGGTAATAACGAGGAACGGGTTTACGATGTCGCATGTTCCGACGGCCTCGAGATTGACCCGACGACCCATCGCTGCCCGGACAACGGCGCGACCGTTGATCTCACCGACTGCAGCATCACAAAAAAACGTGGAGCCGCTGAACTCAGCGCCGTATGGCAGGACCCCGACTTCAACCCTGACCATCGCGCCTTCTACTACGTTCGGGCCCTGGAAAACCCCACCTGTCGCTGGTCCACCTGGGACGCGCTCAAAGCAGGTACCCGGCCACGAGGAGATTACCCGCTGACCATCCAGGAACGAGCCTGGACCTCACCGATCTGGTTTGTTCCTGAAGGGTAGGCCCGGGCAGCAATCCAACAATTGTACAACCGCGATGTCTCACAATAGCCATTGAATCATGCACAGATTGGCCATCGCTTTGCATGACATGTGCGCCGTCTCCCATTGTACTCGCCCTGAGTCATAGTACGCTACACTGAAAGGGGCAGACCAAACCGGCTTCCTAACTCTATCGCTACCGAGGTACACAAAATGAAACACGACCTGGTTATCCGCAACGGACGAATTGTCGATGGCACCGGTAACCCATCCTACGAAGGCGACATCGCCGTCCAGGGCGACACCATCGCCGCCCTGGGCAAGGTCCCGGAGCAAGGTGTCCGCGAAATCGATGCTGCTGGCGCTGCGGTGACACCAGGATTCATTGATACGCACACGCACCTGGATGCACAGATCGGCTGGGACCCGTCTCTTACGCCCGCTTGCTGGCACGGAGTGACCACGGTACTGATGGGAAATTGTGGCGTGACGTTTGCGCCAGTTCGCAGCGGCGACAAGGAACTCCTCGCCGAGATGATGGAGTCCGTCGAGGACATCCCGCGGCAAGCCATCCTCTCTGGCCTGGCCTGGGACTGGAATTCATATGGCGAGTACCTGAACTCAATTGAGAAATTGCAACCGGCAATCAACATGACGGGGCTTGTCGGCCATGCCGCGGCCCGCTTCTATGTCATGGGCGAGCGAGCGGTTGACGAGCAACCTACCACAGAAGAAATCCAGCAGATCGCCGATCTCGTCGGTCAGTCCGTTAAGGACGGCGCTGCTGGCTTCTCGACCAATCGGATTGAGGCTCACCGCCTGCCTGACGGGCGCTGTATGCCGGGAACGTTTGCGACCGATGAGGAACTCGTCGCCATCTCCCGGTCGGTAGGCGCCAACGGCGGCATGCTGCAAAGCGTGATTAACAGTGACAAGCGCAGGTTGCCCGGCGAAATGAACCTGATGAGAAAGCAACTCGAAGCCGCGGGCACGCGACTGTTGTTCAGTGCACCTTGGGAAACCGGCGAGAATGGCAATAGTGCCTATCAGCCAGACATCGACGACATGCAGCGCTCGGGTCTAAACATATGGGGCACAACCCAACCACGCCCGGCAGCTTTCCTGTCTGGCCTGAAAACCTTCATTCTGTTCGGCGTACGCCTGAATGATGCTGTTACCTGGCAACAGTTGCGCAATCTGCCTGTCGAGGAACGGCTGGCAGCGATACAGGATAGTGAATTCCGTAACAGGCTGATCGAAGAGGCCAAACGCATGCAACCATCGGACTCCATCTTTCAGACTCTTGGAGCCCCAGGTTTTTCAATCCCGCCAACCAGATCATTCTGGATGGGAGGAGACGAACAACCGCACTATCCGGCTGGTGAGGATAAGTCACTGGCAGGAGTTGCCCGGGCGGCAGGTGAGCATCCAGGCGAGACATGGCTCCGACTGATGCTGGAGTCCGAAGGTGAAGGTCTGTTTCATGTACGCTTTGTCAATCAGGACATGTCGGTTCTGCCAGACTATTTGAGAGCCAACTGGATCGTGCCCGGCGTCGGGGACGCCGGTGCACACGTCAGCATGATTTCAGATGTAGGCTGGGCGAGTTTTGTATTGTCCTACTGGCATCGCGAGCGTGGTGAGTTCTCACTGGAAGAAGCCGTTCATATGCTGACGGCAAAACAGGCGCGAGTGCTTGATCTTAAAGACCGCGGCGTACTGCAAGTAGGCCTAAAAGCCGACATCAATGTGATCGACATCGACCGCGTTGCCGAGCGACAGCCAAAGCGTGTCTATGACTTTCCTGGTGGCGCACCGCGGCTGATTCAGCGTGCAGTCGGATATCGTAATACCGTGGTCAACGGCCAGGTTATTCTGGAGAATGACGAACTCACCGGCAACCGGTCCGGCCGGGTCCTTAGAAACCGCGGCGGTGAACTGAGGTGATCTCCCGCGCCCGGACCCTCCGACAAGTCGATGTAAACTGTGCTGGCTACCTGTACGCCCCTTCTCCCCTGACCCACGGTCCGGAAGTCAGCGCCGACGACCCAATCCTATCTGGTATGGGCCCAGGCGGTCCGGCATGATTCAAGCGAGGCCTGGTCCTGTGGGCTCGTGAACCATGAGTGAGAAAAAGAACATCATCATCTGCCTCTGTGATCAGCTGAGAGCCAGCGAAGTCGGCTGTTACGGCAATGAGGTGATACAGACCCCCAACATGGACGCGCTCGCTGCGGGCGGTATGCGATTTCAATATGGTGTGACCAACGACCCACTCTGTATGCCAGCGCGGTCTACGGTCATCTCGGGTCAATATGCACGTACCTGCTGCGGACAGCTCAACAACACCTCCACGGTGTTCCCCGGAGGCTGGATGATGCCGCCCTACCCGGAAATGGGGCGCCCTCACCTGCCGGACCCAACACTGGCTGAGTGCCTCAGGGAGGCGGGCTATTACAATGCGGCCATCGGCAAGTGGCACATCCATTCCTGGCCACAGGATGTCGGATTTGATCAGTTTGTCATTCCACGTACGCAACATTGCCATGTCGGTCAGCATTACACTGCCAATGGGGGCCCCGAGTTCGTGCCACCCGGATATAGCCTGGATTTTGAACTGGATCGTGTCGGGTCGTTTCTACAGGATCGAGATGAGCAACCTTTCTTCCTGTTCTTTAACATCTCGCCGCCTCATACACCATTTTTTGACATTCCAGAGGAGTACCGGACGATGTATCGTCCGGAAGAAATGCCGATCCGGGACAACTGTTTCATCGATGGTGCAATGGCCCACAGCGAAGATGTGTTCAGAACCTATCTGTTCGAGAACAAGCACTACTTTTACAAACTGCCTCACACAAAGGATCTTCCTGAGGGATTTGATCTGCGACATCTCTATACCCAGTACTATGGTGCAACCAGCTGGGTAGACAGCGCACTCGGCAGGCTGATGCAGATGCTGCGCGAAAACGGGATGAGCAACGACACGATCGTCCTGTTTACTTCAGACCACGGTGACAATCTCGGCAGCCACCACCGATGGAACAAGAGCCTGATGTATCAGGAGTCGACCAGCGTGCCGTACATCTTCCACGTGCCGGGTATGACAGATGGCACGGTTGCTGAGACTCAGATGGTCTCACATGTCGACATCATGCCGACGCTGCTGGATCTCGCGGGTATTGATTCACCGCCACATGTCCAGGGCCGAAGCGTGGCCCCCGTCATTCGGGGCGAAGCGAATGTGTTGCAGAACAATCACGTGTTCATCGAATCCGAAATTCAGGCGGTGGGCGTTCGCACACCCCGATATACGCTGGCAAAACGGTTTGACCGGGCCACCGGCAAGACGAGTCGCGACAAAATGAGACTGTACGATATCCAGGCGGACCCGTTTGAGATGACCAACCTGGCCGCGAGCGACCCTGATCACACCGGCATCGCGGAATGGGAAGGCGTCCTGGACGATTGGCACGAGCGCACTCCCTGGATGGAGATCAATCAGCACGTCGAGACACATTAGCCCTCCTCTGTACGGTTGTGGCAAATCCAGGGTGATTAATTGGATTTTTTCGTGAGAGCAAGGCGGAGGCGCCCGCAGAAAATCGCGAAAACGCTTCAATTTCTCGATGTTTCGAGGACGACTCCAACGCAGCTATCGCGGGAAAGGTATTTTCGCGGTTTGCATCCGGCGTGATGTGGCGAGCGGTTTGATCAGGAGAACACTATGAAGGCGGCAACAAAAGAAGGGCTTAAGGGATCTCAATGGTTACGAACGTTACACTCTATGGCGTTGTGTTTGTTGATGGGCACATCGGTAACAGCGTGTGCCGGTGAGGACCCCAACTGGATGCCGGAGGTCACACCCGGCAGTGCCCCTCAGTCGTACTCGCCGAACGTTCGTATCGGTTACCCGGATCAGGTGTACTTCGGGGATACCCATGTGCATACGAAACTCTCTAACGATGCCTATGCCATGGGTAACCAGTACCTCGGGCCTGACGAGGCCTACCGCTTTGCCAGGGGTGAGGTGGTCACGATGGATAACGGAATGAAGACCAGGCTGCGCCGACCCCTCGATTTTCTGATGGTGGCAGATCACGCGGTCAACATGGGTGTGATGGCACGGGTTGCGGCCCGGGACCCTCTGCTTCTGGACACGGAACAAGGCAGGACCTGGCTCTCGCGCCTTGAGGACAATGAGGTGGATGTCGGCAAGGCGCTGGACTCTGACTTTCTCGGATTCAGGGATGCCGTCATGACCGTGTTCTACAACACCGGCGGCAAGAACAATCTATGGAAGTACTTCACCGAGCCAAGGGCAGAACCCGAATTCCGGCGCTCCGTGTGGCACGACGCCATTGCCAGTGCTGAGCGGCATAACGAACCCGGCCGGTTTACCGCGCTGATCGGCTATGAATGGAGCGGTGATGAAAGAGGCGCTCAGCACAGGAATGTGGTCTTCCGGGATGGTGCCGACAAGGTGTCGCAGGTACTGCCGTTCTCAAAGCTGGACAGCCAGGACCCTGAGGCACTGTGGGCATACCTGGCGGAGTATGTGGAATCCACCGGAGGGGATGCGATCGCGATCCCGCACAACGCCAACATCTCAGGCGGTGCGACCTTTCCACTCAACGACTTCAACGGTGTCCCGCTGAGCCGTGAGTACGCGAAAACACGCGCCCGATGGGAACCGCTGAACGAGGTCACCCAGTACAAGGGGGATGGCGAGGCGTACCCGCCGTTGTCACCGGATGACGAGTTTGCCGACTATGAGACCTGGCACAGCTGGGCAGGACCCAACACAGCGAACATCACCTTCGATGACGAGTGGTATGAGCGAAAGAAAGGAGACTTCACGCGCCCCGCGTTGAAGCGGGGTCTGGCCCTGAAAGCGAACCTCGGCACCAATCCGTTCAAATTTGGCATGATCGGTTCGACAGATTCGCACACCTCACTCGCGGCGGCGGAGGAAGACAACTTCTGGGGCACCTTTGCGTTGTACGAACCAAGCGCATTCCGCAGCCTGCTGCAAAGCGAATTCGCCGCATCGGGTTACGCCGCCATCTGGGCGACCGAGAACACCCGGGAGGCGCTGTTTGCCGCCATGCGGAGAAAAGAAACCTATGCCACGACCGGCCCGCGAATGACGGTACGGTTTTTCGGTGGCTGGGACTACAAGGACTCCGATGTTTTCTCTTCGAAGCTGGCCGAAATCGGGTACCAGGGTGGCGTGCCCATGGGCGGTGATCTCTCTTCGGCACCGCAGGGCCGTTCTCCAAGGTTCCTGATCCGCGCCACCAGGGATCCGGATGGTGCTAACCTCGATCGTGTACAGGTCATCAAGGGCTGGCGTTCAGCGGACGGTTCGCTCAACGAACGAGTTTACGATGTCGCCGTGTCGGATGACCGTGAGATTCCAGTAGAAGGGAAGGTTGCACCGGTAGGTTCAACCGTGGATACCGAGAATCTCAGTTATACGAACACCATCGGAGACCCAGAGCTGGCAGTGGTCTGGATAGATCCGAATTTCGATCCGGGGGAAGATGCCTTCTACTATGTTCGGGTCATCGAGATCCCGACGCCCCGCTGGAGCGCTTACGACAGGAAATTCTTTAAGAACGAGGATCGCGTCGGTGAGGGATTTCCGCTAACGACCCAGGAGCGAGCCTACACCAGCCCCATCTGGTATACACCTTAGTCCAGGCAGACCGGGATGAAGTTGAGACCAGATCATGCGCCACGCCACCCCTGTACCACATAGGCTAACGGCCAGCGTCAGACAGCCTGACGGGTCGCCATCAACAAGGAGCAGTCATGAACGATGTGAAGATTATCAACGCGCAAATTGTCGATGGCAGCGGTGCACCTGCCTATTCGGGTGAACTCGCCATTCGTGATGGCATCATCGCTGAAGTAGGGCCGTCGGTTGGCGCAGCCGCGCAAACCGTGGATGCGAATGGCCTCGTGCTCGCTCCCGGTTTTGTGGATGTACACACTCACTACGATGCCCAGGTGTTCTGGGACAAGACCCTCAGCCCCAGTTGCTATCACGGGGTGACCACGGTGTTTGGGGGTAACTGCGGCTTTTCGATTGCGCCGCTCAGTGCCGCGGCGGCACCGTATCTCATGCACATGCTGGCACGCGTTGAAGGCATGCCGGTAAAGAGCCTTGAACTGGGCGTACCGTGGAACTGGCAATCGTTTGCGGACTACCTCCAATGCCTGGATGGCAACCTTGGCGTCAATGCCGGATTCATGGCCGGGCACAGTGCGATCCGCCGCGTGGTGATGGGTGAACGCGCCGTTGGTCATAAGGCAACTGACAGTGAACTTAGCGCCATGAAAAAGTTGCTGGCACAATCGCTTGAAGACGGCGCGATGGGTTTTTCATCCACCATTGCAGTTACCCATAACGATGCGGACGGGCGTCCGGTGCCTTCCAGACATGCGTCCCATGGGGAAATCATCTCGCTTGCTTCAGTGTGCAAAGACTACGCAGGGACCTCACTCGAATTTCTGCCGGCTCAGGGGGCATTCTCAGAAGAGGTGATTGACCTCATGATCCGGCTAAGCAACGCGGCCGAACGACCCCTCAACTGGAATGTACTGGCAGCAGGCAACCATGAGCTTGTTGAAAACCATCTGTCGGCGTCCGACCGGGCAGCTGCTGCCGGAGCAGATGTGCGTGCCCTCACCCGAGCACAACCCATGACGCTGCGCATCAACCTGTATGCGGGTTTTGTGTTTGATGCCCTGGAAGGGTGGGCACCGGTCTTTGAGCTGTCCGTGGCAGATCGCATCGAACTGCTCCGGAACCCGTCGGAGCGGCAGAAACTGGATGCATCAGCCAGGTCTGGTGGCCCGTTCACGTCTCTTGCCAATTGGGGAAACCTGACTGTACATGCCACCATGCTTGAAAAAAACAAATCCTTTGAGGGGCGAACCGTTCGTGACATCGCACTTGAACTGGGCAAGGACCCGTTTGATGCCATGCTGGACCTCGCCGTTGAGGAAGGACTGCGCACCTCGTTCATTCCCATGACCGGGGATCATGATCCGGCGTTGTGGCCGATGCGAGCCAGGCTCTGGAAGGACGACCGCACCGTGATTGGTGGCTCGGACGCTGGTGCTCATCTGGACATGATCGACACATTCGCATTTTCGACCGCGGTCCTCGCGCAGGGTGTTCGGGAACAACGGGTGATTGGTCTCGAGGATGCGGTCCATCAGCTCACCCAGGTACCAGCGGAGCTTCTGGGATTGAGGAAACGTGGGCAGATTCGGCAAGGCTGGTTTGCTGATCTCGTGATCTTTGATCCGGATACCGTAGGCGCCAGCGATTTCTATATGCGCCACGATCTACCAGGGGACGAGTCTCGCATCTATGCAGATGCCATCGGTGTGCGGGATGTCTTTGTAAACGGGGTGCGTATCATTGACGCCGGTGTGCATACAGGGCAGTTGCCGGGGATCGCGCTGCGATCAGGTCGGGACACTGTCACACCAGCCATGCGGCGAGGCTGATTGCGGGAAAGACGTTCGGGTAACCTTTTACTCGCTACGGGTTGCCGGCTTAGGAGCTGCCGCTATTGGCGTTACCGCGCTTGCGATGGCGTTCGAACGCCACCCCAGGCGCATACATGTCGCCGAGATTTGGAATACAGTGGATGCTTAGCAATCTCCTCAATCAGCCTGGTGCGATTGTAGATACCGGGTCGCAGCCAATAAGTGATGCGTTTCTTGCTGGCAGGCATAGGGAGCCTTCGACAGATGTATACTGTCCAAAGACGTGCACCAACCGACAACCCAGGGGGTTACCATGATTACAGCTATGCCGCGCATCGCGATTGCGGTGCATGAATTCGACAGGATTGTCACCCTGTTCCGCGAGGTTTTCGGGATGCCCGTTATCGACATCTCAGAGACCAGCGTTCCGCATCTGGGGGCCAGACTGGCCATGTGCGTGCCCTCGGGGGGAAGCAACATTGAACTGATGGGTCCGGCCAGGCCGGATGCGCCGCTCAGTCAGAGCCTGCAGCGTTTCCTGGAGCGCCGCGGCGAGGGGCTGTTTGCACTCATGCTTGAGGCGCCAGTACCTGACGAGGAAGCTGTGGTTCTGCTGGAGAATGGCCTCAACGTCCTGCCGTTGATGGAGGGTGCCGGTGGCAGGGACATTCATCCCAGATCCACGCACGGCGTCCTGATCCGTGTCTACCCGGAGAACTCATTTCAGGGCGAGGCGGAACCACCTGATGATGCACTTCAGATCTCCGGTATCATGCGCGTCATCATTGCGGTGAACGATTTAGCAAAAGCGATCAAGACCTATTCCACTGGCATCGGTCTTGAAGCGGACGACGTTCGTATCGATCCCAGGCGAGGCGTTGAAACAGCACTGATCCATCCGCCGAACGGAGGAATCATTGAGCTGGTATCCCCCAATGATAACGGGAAGCGTTTTTCGGCCGCGGTTGATGCGTTTCTCAATGAGAAAGGCGAGGGCATGTATGCGCTGGTGTTGCAGGCAAGCGATCTGGATCACGTCGCCGGGATTCTGATGCAACGCGGGCTCCATGTGTCCATGAATGACGATGGACTCGACGTGAACCAGGACGACACCTTCGGCGCGTTGATTCGTATCGAGCACAGCTAAGGAAGCCTTCAACCCAACCTCGAACCCGTAACGAGAACAAGAGGCGCTGAAAGAATGATTGAAGGAAAGCTGGTTACCAGACCCGGCACGACCTGTTTTACGATCGATTCGAAGCACGTCAACGATCAGTTTGAAATTCGGGTATTTCAACCACTCCCGCTACCACCTAACTGACTATGTCGAAATGGGCGTTCAGATGCCTCCATGGTCTACGTCGGTTGTTCCGGGAACAGCCTGGTTCTTAGGTCGTCCGGGTACCGTGGAAGCAGTCGGCAGGGCTCGTGAAGATAGCGCCCCATTGTCCAGTTGAAACACATCAAGATGTTCTCGGGCGCAGCGGCACTGCCTGGGCAGGTGACGCTTCGGCTGGACGCCCCAAAATACTCCAGCATTTCAAAGCAACGCACCACAATGATGCGTTTTGCATGCCAAACTCAACCATGGACCTCGATTAGTCGTTTCAACTGTTTGTTTTTTAATAACTTTTATACATTGGCCCAAAACATGCTTTATGAGGCCCGTCTGGTTACACATTATCTTGAAGGCCAGCGTTGAACTCACATTAGGAGCAAAACATGACTTTGACCAAAAAACTTCTGGCTGGCTCTTTCGCGGTGGCGCTGACTGCGGGCGCGCTGGTCCCGGCTGCACACGCGGAGGTGGCTGCATCGGCTACCGTATCCTCATCGTATCTGTGGCGCGGGTATGACCTGGGTTCAGGCACACCAGCCGCTTCGGGCGACCTGGTCGCCAGTTCTGAAGGCTTCTACGGTGGCCTCTGGATCTCTTCCGGGGATCAAACCGCGGGTACCGAGTACGACCTCTTTGCTGGCTACGGCGGCGAAGTAGGCGACTTCAGCTACGACATCAACCTGACCACTTACGTCTATCCGACCGGCGCCTTCCAGAAGCAGGAGGGCTCGCCCTTTGACTTCATGGAAGTGATCCTGTCACTGGGCTACGGTCCTGTCGGCTTCAGCTACTACGACAACATTGCTGGCGAAAACGGCGGCTACGCCCCTGACGAGGACTACAACTACATGACCCTGTCTGCCGACGCGGGCCAGTTCTCGTTTCTCATCGGACGTCACACCATGCCCCAGGGCCCCGGTGTGTCTGATGCGAACGCGACCCACTTCGACATCACCTACAACTACAACGACAATCTGTCATTCACGTTGAGCAAGTTGAGCCAGGATTCGATCCTCGGTCCCGACCCGGAAGCCACTTTCGTGGTCTCCTACAGCATCGCGATCGACTAACCGTCACCTGATGAAAAAAAACCGCGGCCCCGCCGCGGTTTTTTTTGCGTTTGATCGATCGCCGCGAGCACACTTCACACACGCCGCCTCAAAAGGATGCACGAAACGCACCGTATGAGCGCGCCCAATCCAGACATCACCTGGATAAGCCCATTAAACCGTTATATTTCACCTGGCATGGTGATTGCTTTATGACTGTTATGGAGAGAGCAGTCATACTGGTCCTCAAAACAGAGAGCTAGGGTTCCGGTCTCAACTGAGATGCCTGGTCCGAGAGCTTTCGACCTCTTCCTGAGGTTACACGGAGGGATAAAAGCCCGGGAGACTGCCAGTCTCCCACGTGTACCGACCAACAAGGAGAGCCCCAATGCGCTACGCCCGAACCATTGTTATCACATCACTCATTTCCATGCTGTCGTTCTCTGCCTCAGGGAAGGACGACTACAAGATCGCCTGGAGTATTTATGTCGGCTGGATGCCGTGGGGCTATGCCAAAGATGCCGGCATCGTCGACAAGTGGGCGAGCAAGTACGGCATCACCATCGACGTCGTCCAGTTCAACGACTACATTGAATCGATCAATCAGTATACGGCAGGCGCCTTTGACGGCTGCACCATGACCAACATGGATGCACTGACCATACCGGCCGCTGGCGGTGTGGACTCCACGGCCCTGATCGTCGGCGACTTTTCCAACGGCAACGATGGCGTCGTGCTGAAAGGTAACAAGACCCTGAAGGACATCAGGGGCCAGAACGTCAACCTGGTCGAGTTGTCTGTTTCTCACTACACCCTTGCCCGGGCACTGGCATCCGTGGGTATGTCGGAGCGTGATGTCAGAGTGGTCAATACTTCTGATGCAGACATCGTCGCCGCTTTTTCGACTTCCGAGGTCACCTCTGTGGTCACCTGGAACCCGCTCCTGAGTGAGATCATGGCCATGCCTAAGGTCAGCAAGGTGTTCGACTCTTCCATGATTCCGGGCGAGATCATCGACATGCTGGTCGTCAACAGCAAGACCCTGGCGGCCGACCCGCGCCTTGGCAAGGCACTGGCTGGCGCCTGGTATGAAACCATGGCCGTCATGCAGGGCAAGATGGCAGACAAGGCCAGGACCATCATGGCGGAGGCCTCCGGTACCGATCTCGCCGGTTTCAACTCCCAGCTTGATGCCACCAGGATGTTCTACGATGCGAGCGCCGCCGTGGCCTTCGTACGTTCGGACAATGTTCAGACCACCATGGGCAATGTCGCGGCGTTTTCCTTCGACCACGGGCTGCTGGGTGACGGCGCCGCCGACAGCGGCTTCATTGGAATCGAGTTTCCTGGCGGCAAAGTGCTTGGTTCAAAGAACAACGTCAAGCTGCGGTTTGACGATGTCTTTATGGGTATGGCCGCCAAGGGTCAACTCTAGAGCCCATAGCGGCTCAGATCTGAAGGCCGGCCATGCGCGTCATCAACAGACAGCCACGTCAGGGGATCAGCACGATCACCGCAGCCATTCCGCTGGTGCTGCTGATGATCGTCTATATGATTTTCTCTGAAGCGCGGCTTGCGGAGAACCCGGACGACAAACTTCTGCCCGGGGTCGGCACCATGGTCGATGCCGTGCAGCGCATGGCGTTTGAACCCAACAAGCGCACCGGGGATTACCTGCTGTGGGCCGATACCCAGGCGAGCCTGTCACGGCTTGGCATCGGAATGAGCATCAGCGCACTCATTGGTTTGTGCATTGGCGTACTGAACGGGGTCATCCCCTGGTTTTCTGCGTTCTGGTCCCCGTCGGTCAGGATCATCTCGATGATTCCCCCGATGGCCATACTGCCCATCCTGTTCATCCTGTTCGGGCTCGGCGAGTTGTCCAAGTACGTGCTCATCATCGTGGGAACCGCGCCATTTATCATGCGTGACATGGAACAGAGGGTTCGGGAGTTGCCGCGAGAACAGATCATCAAGGCCCAGACTCTGGATGCCACCTCGTGGCAGCTAATCGTCCGTGTCGTACTGCCGCAGGTCATGCCCAGACTGCTCGATTCGGTCCGGCTGTCCCTTGGCTCTGCCTGGCTGTTTCTGATCGCGGCGGAGGCCATCGCCTCTACTGAAGGGCTTGGCTATCGTATCTTTCTGGTCCGGCGCTACCTTTCCATGGACGTGATCCTGCCCTATGTCATCTGGATCACCCTGCTGGCCCTGATCATTGATTTCTCCCTGCGACGAGTCAATGCGGTCTGTTTTCCGTGGTTCGGAGCAAACCGATGAGCCTCATCAACGTACACAGCGTGTGGAAGTCCTACGAGGACAAGACGGTGCTTGAAGACCTCAACTTCAACATCAGCGAGGGAGAGTTCGTGACCATTGTTGGCGCGTCCGGCTGTGGCAAGACCACATTCCTGAGAATGATCCTGGGGGAAGAGTCTCCCAGCCGCGGCAGCATAGAGATTGACGGCACCCCGCTGGTCGCCGAGCCTGGCAGGGACCGTGGCGTGGTATTTCAACGCTACTCTGTATTCCCGCACCTGACCGTTCTGCAAAACGTCATGCTTGGGCTGGAACTTGCACACTCGAGACTGCTGTGCAGAAGCTTTGGCAGGAAACGGAAGGATCACATCAGGCAGTCCCGGGAGATGCTGGACCGCGTCGGTCTGCTTTCTGTCGCCGATCAGTATCCGGACGCCTTGTCCGGGGGCATGCAACAGCGCCTGGCACTGTCACAGACACTCATCATTGCGCCCAGGATTGTCCTGCTGGATGAGCCTTTTGGTGCACTGGACCCGGGAATTCGCAGCGACATGCACAAACTCGTCTCGGAACTGCATCAGGACCTGGGGTTGACCATCGTGATGGTCACTCACGACATCTCCGAGGGATTCCTGCTGGGAACCCGGGTGATGGTATTCGACAAGCTGCGGCTGGACCCGCACGAGCCTGACCTGTATGGCGCCGGCATCACCTATGATATTCCTCTCACCCGAGGGGCCCGAGGTGTGCCGGCCAGCCCGTCTACCGCGTCGGTACCACAGCACATGGAGGGAAACACATGAACGAATATGAAGACACCCTGCCCGGCGGCAGACACTGGTCCTTTCAGATCAGGCGTGGTGTTCAGATGGAACTGACTGACCTCACCGGTGACGGCAACGTCGCCATGATGATGTACAACCCTGCCAACCCGCTGGAACGGCTGAACCTGCCCGATACCCTGAAGTGCCAGCACACCTTCAGGCTCACCCGGGGGCACTGTCTGTACTCCGACATGGGTCGGATATTCTGTTCCATTACCGCAGATGATGTTGGCTGGCACGACCCGGCGAGCGGCACCTGTAACAGCGCACTGGTGGCATCCAGGTGGGGGACATCGAGCTATCAGGATGAACGCAATGACTATATTCGCAATGGTCGAGACTGCTTTCTGATCGAACTGGCCAAGTACGGCCTGGGGCGGCGGGATTTCACCACTAACGTCAACTGGTTCAGCCGCGTCAGCGTGGATAACGAGGGCGTCATGGCGCTGGCGCCGCATAACTCGCCCGCCGGAAGCAGAGTGGCGCTGCGATTTGATATGGATACGCTGGTGGTCCTGCACACCTGCCCACACCCACTGGACCAGACCCCTCAATACCCTCGTCGGCCAATCAGGTTCAAACTCTCGAAAGCACCCGCCATTCAAGACGACGACATCTGCCTGAACTCGAGTGCAGAAAACGCCCGTGGCTTTGCCAACAACGCAATCTATCTGATGGGGGCCTGACATGTTGAAAGAAAGTACACGAACAGTCCAGGACGGAAAACACCGCGAAATCGTCGCCGCCGGAGACTACTGGATCCAACGGGTCGGGGCCGGCGAGACGTTGCGGATTACAGACCTTGAAGGAAACCAGGCAGTCGACACGCTCTTTTTCAACGCCGATAACCCGATTGAACGATACAGCGCATTCGACACCATCCGGGAACAGCGCAACCTGTATCTCACCACGGGGTCGACCCTGCTGTCCGATGAGTGCCATCCGATGCTGGAGATCGTTGCTGACACCTGTGGGCGCCACGATACAGTGGGCGGCGCGTGTGCTGGTGAGAGCAACACGGTTCGCTACGCGCTGGAGAAAAAGACCATGCACTCCTGCCGCGACAGCTGGCTGCTTGCCATCAGTGAGCACAGTGATGTGGGCCTGACGAAGCGGGATCTCACCCACAACATCAACTTCTTCATGAATGTGCCGGTCACACCCGGCGGTGAACTGACGTTCGAAGATGGCATCTCCGATGCGGGGAAATATGTCGAACTCGAGGCCAGGATGAACGTGCTGGTGCTGATCTCCAACTGCCCCCAGTTGAACAACCCCTGCAACGGCTACAACCCGACCCCGATCGAACTGACCATCTGGGGCAAGTAGCATGTTCAACAAGGTACTGATCGCCAACCGGGGCGAAATCGTCTGCCGGATCAGCCGTACGCTACACCGGCTCGGAGTAGGCTCCGTCGGCATTTACTCACCGGCCGACCGGGACTCCCTGCATCTGCAGGCCGTCGATCAGGCTTTCAACCTGGGCAGTGATACGGTGCTCGAAAGCTATCTGAATCAGGATGCCATCATCCGGATCATCGAGGCATCCGGTGCCCAGGCGGTTCATCCCGGCTATGGCTTTCTGAGTGAGAATGCGGCCTTTGCCGAGTTGCTTTCGGGCCATGGCATCATCTTTGTCGGCCCGCGCCCGGAACACCTGCGCACCTTCGGTCTGAAGCACGAGGCACGGGCCCTGGCGGAGGCGGCTGGCGTCAATCTCTTACCCGGCTGCCCACCCCTGGCGGACGTGGATTCCGCTCTCGTCGCGGCCGAGGCGATCGGCTACCCGGTGATGCTCAAGAGTTCAGCAGGCGGTGGCGGTATTGGAATGCGCCGCTGTCATTCCCCTCACGACTTGGAGGCTTCCTTCGAAACGGTCACCAGACTGGCATCGGGCAATTTTGGCAATGCCAGTGTGTTCCTGGAGAAATACGTCACCAACCCTCGCCACGTCGAGGTTCAGGCGTTTGGTGACGGCCGGGGTGATGTGATCACCATCGGGGACAGGGACTGCTCATTGCAGCGCCGCCATCAGAAGGTGGTTGAGGAGAGTCCCGCACCGAACCTGCCGGACAGGGTCCGGGCCGAGATCCACGACCAGGCAAGGGCATTGCTCGCCCATGTGGACTACGAGAGTGCCGGGACGGTCGAATTCCTGTACGACGCCGACGCACAGGCCTGCTACTTTCTGGAGGTCAACACCCGCCTTCAGGTGGAGCACGGCATCACCGAACTGACTCACGGGGTGGATCTGGTCGAGGCCATGCTGGCCCAGGCGGCAGGCGACCTCACCTCTCTGGCGGCCCTGAACCGTTCCACCCGACCCAATGGTCACGCGATTCAGGCCAGAGTCTATGCCGAGGACCCGAACAATGATTTCAGGCCCACGCCGGGTCAGCTGGTGCAGGTGTCGCTACCCAAGAGTGATCGAATCCGGATCGACACATGGATTGAATCCGGCGTCCAGGTACCGAGCTACTACGACCCACTGCTGGCAAAGGTCATGTACCACGGCAGCGACCGTGCCAGCGCCATCGCAGGGCTCTATGACGCCCTTGGCGACATGGCGCTGCATGGCATCGAAACGAATCTGGGCTACTTGCGCCAGGCCCTCAATACGCCTTCGTTCAACTCGGCATCCATGACCACCCACTCCCTGGAATCCATGGACTACACCCCCTGTTCCGTTGACGTCCTGGAAGGCGGCGCCTATACGACCCTGCAGTCCTGGCCCGGCAGGCAAGGGTACTGGTCTGTGGGCGTGCCGCCCTCGGGGCCCATGGATGATTTGAGCTTTCGGCTGGGTAACCAGATGCTGGGCAACGAGCCCTCTGCAGTGGGCCTTGAGATTGTCCTGAAGGGCCCAAAGCTCCGGTTCAATACGGCCGCAACCGTTGTCATCACCGGGCCAGGCGCCCAGATCGACGTGGACGGCCTACCAGCGGACTGTTTTGAGATTATTCACATCAACCCGGGCCAGACTCTGACCATCGGCAAGGTGACCGATGGCGCCCGCGCATACCTGCTCATCGGCAACGGTTTCGATGTGCCGGAGGAACTCGGCTCACCGGCGACGTTTACCCTCGGGCGCATGGGGGGGCTGAACGGTTCGACCCTCAAATCCGGCGACGTGATACATCTGTGCCCGGCAGAAGGGCCCGCCACTGTGCCAGCATCAACGCCCGCAAGGATCGAACGGCCTGACTATGGCGCGAGAAACGAGATCCACATCATGATGGGGCCACACACCGCCCCGGACTATTTTACCGATCAAGACATCGACACGCTGCTTGCCGCGACCTGGACCGTACACTACAACTCATCACGAACCGGTATTCGTCTGATGGGCCCCCAACCCACGTGGACCAGAGCCGATGGCGGAGAGGCGGGCCTGCATCCGTCCAACATACACGACAATGCCTACGCCTTCGGCAGTATCGATTTTACCGGCGACATGCCGGTGATTCTGGGGCCGGATGGACCGAGCCTCGGCGGGTTTGTCTGCCCCGGCGTGGTCATCAATGCAGACCGCTGGAAGTTGGGGCAACTGGTCGGTGGCGATCAGATCCGGTTTGTCGCCGTGACCGAGCCTGCAGCCAGACGGGCCAGTGAGCAGCGCAGCGCCTATTTGCGTGACCTGACGGGCTTTTCTGACAACACCACCGCGTCGCGACCGCTGTCACCGGTCATTACAGGCAAACAAACCGGGCTGCAGATGGATGACTGCACCATCAGGCACGCAGGCGAAGAATGGATCCTGGTCGAGTTCGGTCCGCCGATGCTGGACATTGAACTGCACCTCAAGGTGCATGCACTCAAGCGCATGATCGATGACACCGGCCTGCCCGGCATTGTTGAGATGACGCCAGGCATCAGATCACTACAGATTCGCTTTGAGGTACGCCGCTGGTCTTCGGAAAAGCTGGCAGCGGTACTGGTCGATCTCATCGAGAATATCGATGATGAGATCGGGCTCGTGGAATCCCGTGTCGTACACCTGCCGCTTTCATGGGATGACCCCGCCTGCCGCGAAGCCATCAGCCGCTATACTCAAGGGGTGCGTCCCGACGCGCCGTGGTGCCCGGACAATATCGAGTTTATTCGTCGCATCAATGGCCTGGATACAGTCCAGGACGTCAAGGACATCGTACTGGATGCGAACTATCTGGTGATGGGCCTCGGCGATGTCTACCTCGGCGCCCCGGTGGCAACCCCCCTTGACCCAAGGCAGCGGCTGGTGACCACCAAGTACAACCCGGCTCGCACCTGGACGGCGGAGAACTCCGTCGGAATCGGCGGTTCGTATCTGTGCATCTACGGCATGGAGGGCCCGGGCGGTTATCAGTTCGTTGGCAGAACACTGCAGGTCTGGAACCGATACCGTCGCGGCAGGGCTTTCGATGAACACTGGCTACTACGCGGCTTTGATCAGATCCGGTTCCACGAGGTCGATGCTGCTGAACTCGCAGAATTGCGAGAGGCCTTTCCCCGGGGGGGGCATGAAATTGAGATTGAAACCACCCGGTTTGACCTTTCCTCCTATCGGCAGTTTCTGACCTCCGAGAAGCAGACGATTGATGAATTCAGCACCCGGCGCAAGGCAGCATTCGATGATGAACTGCAGCGCTGGCGGGAACAGGGCCTGTTCACCTTTGATACCGGCGCCGACACAGGTCCATCACAGCCCATGGAGGTCATCGACAACGCGGTGGAATCGCCGATGGCCGGCAGCGTCTGGTCGATCCAGGTGAAAGAGGGCCAGCCGGTTCAGAACAACGATGTGCTGTTGGTACTGGAAGCCATGAAATCGGAATTTGAAGTGCGTGCCCCTTCGGAAGGGGCCGTGAAACTACTGGTCAAACCAGGACAACAGGTCAGCGCCGGTCAGGCACTGGTGGTGATTGAATCATGATAGATCTCAGCATTGCGGCCCTGCAGCAGAGCTACAGGGACGGTACACTGACCCCTGGGGAGGTGATGCAGCACATCCGGACACGGATCAACGAAACCGTGGATCACAACGTGTGGATCACCGTCCTGGACCAGACCAGTATCGACGGATACGTCAAGACTTTGATGGCCAAGGCGCAGACGGAGCTGCCGTTGTGGGGCATTCCATTCGCCATCAAGGACAACATCGATCTTGCAGGCTGTCCTACCACGGCGGCGTGTCCGGACTTTGCCTATACCCCGACAGAATCCGCCCCGGTGGTCGCGAGGCTGATCGCGGCCGGTGCCATTCCCATCGGCAAGACCAATCTGGATCAGTTCGCCACCGGGCTAGTGGGCACTCGCTCACCGTACGGCGCCGTACGCAACGCGCTTGATCCAGAATACATCTCCGGTGGTAGCAGTGCCGGGTCGGCGGTCAGCGTGGCGCTCGGGCTGTGTAGCTTCGCCCTGGGCACCGACACGGCGGGCTCGGGTCGGGTTCCGGCCGCTCTGAATGAACTCGTCGGCTTCAAACCACCCCGGGGCTGGTGGTCCACTGGCGGGGTCGTTCCTGCCTGTCGATCCCTGGACTGTGTTTCGGTATTCGCCCATTCCGTCACCGATGTCCGGACAGCGTCCGCGGTGTGCGGCGGACCAGACCAGGACCCGTGGTCCCGTCAGGTGGAGTTCAGGAGCTTCGACCCGGGTCACCCCCGGGTCGGCATCATCGGTGATGCCGATCTTGATCCCTGTGATGATGAGGTCGTCGAGGCCTATCTGAAGTTCACTTCGAACCTTGCCGGTACAACCATCGACTATGCGCCGTTGCGTCAGGCGGCCGAATTGCTCTACTCCGGGCCATGGCTGGCGGAACGCCTCGCCGCGATCGATGACTTCATCGCCGGCCATTCCCAGAGCCTCTTTCCCGTCACCCTTGAGGTGATCAAACGGGGGGCAGACTTTTCCGCCGTGGATGCATTTCAGGGTCAATATCGCCTGGCGGAACTGAAGAAGAAAACTGATGCCCTGTTTGAGGACATGGACGTGCTGGTACTGCCCACCGTTCCCGGCACCTACACCATCGAAGCAGTGCAGAACGACCCGGTCGTCACCAACACCAGGCTGGGCACATACACAAATTTCGTGAACCTGCTGGACCTGTGCGCGATTTCAATCCCGGCTGATCGACTCCCCAATGGCATGCCGTTTGGCGTCACCCTCATCGCGGCAGCTGGCCGGGATCATGCACTGATGGACCTGGCCAGCGCCTGGCTGTCGGAGCCAGGCCAAGCTTCGACGCGGCCGGGCGAGTTCCACCTCGCGGTCTGTGGCGCTCATCTTTCAGGACAGCCATTGAACAAGGACCTGCTCGCCCTCGGCGCCTGGCTGCTGGAATCATCCCGAACCTGCGACGATTACCGGCTCTACGCGCTACCCGATGGCAAGCGGCCCGCACTGATCAGGGACCCTGACCAGGGCCAGTCCATCGAGGTCGAAGTCTGGTCGCTGCCAGAGCGGCACGTCGCAGCCTTTCTGCGCACGGTTGCACCGCCACTGGGCATCGGTACGGTAGAACTGACCGACGGCCGCCAGGTCGCCAGCTTCATTGCCGAACCCATCGCGGTCCGCGGCGCAAAGGAGATTACGGCATTCGGTGGCTGGCGGGCGTACAGGGCGTCGCTGGACTGAACCTCACCGAGCGTGAACCAGTTCGGCGCACAAAGACTGATTGAAAACGCTGACTGCTCAGATCCGGTGCGCGTTTACCTGATTTCGGGCCAGATTTCCTGGCACGGTTGTTGCGTTTTTCTCTGTTACAAGAACTTCTACACCACTTCTGCTGCCCTGTAGCAGATTCACATACCTCAAGGAAAACACATGAAGCGCATAGGAAGAAACCTGATGGTCGCAGTACTACTGGCTGCGACCAGCTCCATTGCAACCGCTGCGGACACGATCAAAGTGGGCATACTGCACTCACTGTCGGGAACCATGGCCATCAGCGAGACCACTCTCAAAGACACCATTCTCATGATGGTGGAAGAACAGAACGCCGCTGGCGGTCTGCTTGGCAAGAAACTGGAGGCCGTTGTCGTGGACCCGGCATCCAACTGGCCCCTGTTTGCCGAGAAGGCGAGAGAGCTGATTGCCAAGGAGAAGGTCGACGTGGTCTTCGGATGCTGGACGTCTGTATCCCGAAAGTCAGTCCTGCCGGTATTTGAAGAATTGAACAGCCTGCTGTTCTACCCGGTTCAGTACGAAGGCGAAGAGTCTTCAAAGAATGTTTTTTACACTGGCGCAGCCCCCAACCAGCAGGCCATCCCGGCGGTTGACTATCTGATGAACGATATTGGCGCAAAACGCTGGGTGCTGGCCGGTACTGACTACGTCTACCCCAGAACCACCAACAAGATTCTGGAGGCCTACCTGAAGGCCAAAGGCGTCAAGGATGACGACATCATGATCAGCTACACACCATTCGGCCATTCTGACTGGCAGTCCATTGTGGCGGACATCAAGAAGTTCGGTAATGCCGGCAAGAAAACCGCCGTGGTCTCTACCATCAACGGTGATGCAAACGTACCCTTCTACAAGGAACTGGGTAACCAGGGCATCTCCGCCGAGGACATTCCGGTCATCGCCTTCTCTGTCGGTGAGGAGGAACTTTCCGGGATCGATACCGGCCCGCTGGTCGGCCATCTCGCGGCCTGGAACTACTTCATGAGTGTGGACGCAGAGGTCAATGATGACTTTATTGACGGCTGGCTGGACTTCATCGACGACGAAGCCCGGGTAACCAACGATCCTATGGAGGCGCACTACATCGGCTTCAAGATGTGGGTTGAAGCAGTCAGAAAGGCTGGCACCACCAGCCCCTCGGCAGTCCAGGATGCCATCATCGGTGTCGCGGTTCCGAACCTCTCTGGTGGCATTGCCACCATGATGCCGAACCATCACATCACCAAACCGGTGCTCATTGGCGAAATTCAGGACGATGGCCAGTTCGATATCGTGTGGCAGACACCCGGCACGGTACCAGGCGACGCATGGTCTGATTTCCTGCCAGGGTCCAGGGACATCACTGCCGACTGGCAGCAGCCGCTTTCCTGTGGCAACTACAATGTCAAAACGGGCAAGTGCTCCGGGCAGAACTACGAATAATGATGCCCGATAGTCCTTGATCTGAACCCAGGTGAGCGGCACTCTGCCGCTCACCCACCTTTTCCCTGTCGGAGTTTCCCGCGTGCCTGTGTCACCCATCACCATCAGATCATGGCTTCTCGCCTCTCTGGCAGGTTTGTCGTGCTTGATGGCGACGGGACACACCCTGGCGGCGACTGCGGCGGACATCGAATCTGAATTCGCCAGGACGGTCACTTCCCTGTATGCCGATTCATACGATGAAAAGGCCAGCATCGCAGCCAGTCTGGCGGAAATGGAACATCCACGCGTTGACCTCATCCTCAGCGCACTCATTGAGGGAAATCTGTATCGCGAACGGCGCACGGACGTGATCGTCATCGCCCGCTCGCTTGATGATGGTGGCTATCATCTTACAGATGCAGTCACCGGCGAGGACATGGGGGACGTGGGACGGCGAGGTGCACGAAAGATCAGCGTCAACAACAGCCTTCGAAGGCAACTGAAGGGGCTGGTCGCCGGGCGTCAACTGAATGTTGGTAGCCCATCCGACCGCATTGCCGCGATCGAGGATATTGTTAACGCCGGAGATGAAGAACTGAGCGACGTGCTGCGCGCACGCGCGGAAAAAGAGAATGATCCTGATGTGCTGGAGGCCATTTCCATTGCATTGATCATCTTTGATCTGGATGCCGTCGATGAGGCCCGAAAGCTCGCTGCCGTCGAAGCCAGCGCCACAAACCTGCACCCTCTGGTACGGAGAAAGCTCACCGCCATCGCTGCCGATGAGTCCGAGGTCGATGAACTGCGTGCGGCTGCAAAGACTTCACTGGCCGAGATCACCCGCCGGGTAGAACGATATCAGATGGTTGAAACCCTGTTTTTCGGGCTGAGCCTCGGCTCGATCCTGGTCCTGGCAGCGATTGGACTTTCCATTACGTTTGGCGTCATGGGCGTCATCAACATGGCCCATGGCGAGTTGATCATGCTGGGAGCTTACACCACCTATGTGATCCAGACCGTGTTTCCAAATGCCCTGGAATACTCGCTCCTGCTGGCCATTCCTGCCGCGTTCGTGGTCTCCGGTCTCGTCGGCATTGCCATCGAGCGTGGCGTGATCCGCTTCCTGTACGGCCGCCCGCTGGAGACGCTGCTTGCCACCTTCGGGGTCAGCCTGATTCTGCAGCAGGCGGTGCGAACGATCTTCTCGCCCTTGAATCGTGCGGTGGCAACGCCGGAGTGGATGAGCGGTTCGCTGCAGGTCGCCCAGGGCCTGTCAATCACCTATAACCGCCTGTACATCTTTATTTTCGCGCTGCTCGTGTTCGCTGCACTGCAGGCCATTTTGCGGCGTACCCGGCTTGGCCTGGAGGTTCGCGCCGTCACCCAGAATCGAGACATGGCACGGGCCATGGGTATCCGCAATACCCGGGTGGACATCATGACGTTTGGCCTCGGGTCCGGTATCGCGGGCGTCGCTGGTGTGGCGTTGTCACAGCTCACCAATGTGGGCCCCAACCTTGGCCAGGGGTACATCGTGGATTCGTTTATGGTGGTAGTGTTCGGCGGCGTGGGTAACCTGTGGGGCACCCTGGTCGCGGGCCTGTCCCTCGGGATCGTCAACAAATTCCTGGAGCCCGAAGCCGGTGCCGTCATGGCGAAGATCCTGGTGCTCATCTTTATCATTCTCTTTATTCAGAAGCGGCCGCGGGGTCTGTTCCCGCAGAAGGGCCGGGCGGCGGACGGCTGATGATTCTCAACACACTCATGAAGTCAGAATTCCTGGACCGGGGTGGCAAGGTCCTGTTGCTGGTTCTGCTGGTGATGCTGATCACGGTGCCAGCGGCCAACCTGCTGATCCCCGCTGATTCGTTCTTTCACGTATCGACCTACACCGTGACGCTGCTCGGCAAGTACCTGTGCTACGCGCTGCTCGCGATATCGCTGGACCTTGTCTGGGGCTACTGCGGCATCCTGAGCCTGGGACACGGCGCCTTTTTTGCCCTCGGCGGCTATGCCATGGGCATGTATCTGATGCGTCAGATCGGCACCCGGGGGGTCTATGGTCATCCGGAGCTGCCGGACTTCATGGTGTTTCTCAACTGGGAAGAACTGCCCTGGTACTGGTATGGCTTTGATCAGTTCTGGCTTGCCATGCTCATGGTCATGCTGGTTCCAGGTGTGCTGGCTTTCCTGTTCGGATGGCTGGCGTTTCGCTCCAGGGTATCCGGCGTTTATTTGTCGATCATGACCCAGGCCCTGACTTATGCCCTGATGCTGGCCTTCTTCCGAAACGAGATGGGCTTTGGCGGCAATAACGGACTGACGGATTTCAAGGAGATTCTGGGCGCCAGCCTGCAATCGGATGTGACCCGGGTGATGCTGTTTGTGTGCTCGGTTGCGGCCCTGGCACTCGGCTACCTGGTGTGCCGGTTTATCGTCACATCCAAACTGGGGCAGGTCGTCACGGCCGTGCGCGATGCCGAGTCCAGGACCCGCTTCATCGGCTACCGGGTGGAACGCTATCAGGTCTGGGTCTTCACCGTGTCGGCGGTGATCGCCGGCATCGCGGGTGCGCTCTATGTACCACAGGTGGGGATCATCAATCCCAGCGAATTCCAGCCGCTGAACTCTATTGAACTGGTGGTCTGGGTCGCACTTGGCGGCCGGGCGACACTGTACGGAGCTGCACTGGGAGCCGGGGTCGTCAACTATTTCAAGACGGTTCTGACGGGCGCCTTGCCGGAAGTCTGGCTGTTTGTCCTGGGGGCACTGTTCGTCCTCGTCACCACTACATTGCCCAAAGGTCTGGTCGGCATTCGCGACCAGCTGAGGCGGTCCCATGCGTGAACCACTGATCAATCGCGACCGGGTCTTCGAGTTCCTGATCGAGCCACCGACGCGGGAAGAATTGGTAAACACCGCGGGCGGCGTGATCCTTTATCTGGAAGACATCACCGTGTCTTTCGATGGTTTTCGCGCCCTCAACGGGCTGACCCTGTACATCAATACCGGCGAGCTGCGTTGCATCATCGGACCCAACGGCGCGGGCAAGACCACCCTGATGGATGTGATCACCGGCAAGACCCGGCCGGACTCCGGCACGGCGTTCTTCGGGCAACGGGTGGACCTGCTTAGAATGTCGGAACCCCAGATTGCCTCGGTGGGCATTGGCCGGAAATTTCAGAAGCCCACCGTATTTGAACAGCACACCATCCACACCAATCTGGAACTTGCGATGGAAGCCGACAAGCGGGTCTGGCCGACGCTGTTTCATAAACTGACCGGTGCACAGCGGGACCGCATCGACGAGGTGCTGGACCTGATTGGCCTCAAGGATCTGGCCAGGGAACGTGCCGGGGCACTGTCTCATGGTCAGAAGCAATGGCTGGAGATCGGCATCCTGCTGATGCAGAATCCACTGCTGCTGCTGGTGGATGAGCCGGTCGCGGGCATGACGCAGCAGGAAACCGAGGCCACGGCCGCGCTGCTCAATCGCCTTGCCGGTGATCACTCCGTGGTGGTGGTTGAACACGATATGGAGTTTGTGCGCTCCATCGCGCGGCAGGTCACCGTACTGCATGAGGGTGCCGTGCTCGCAGAGGGCGCCTTCGATGACATCCAGAACAATGATCGGGTCCGCGAAGTCTACCTGGGGTCGTGATGCTGAAGATAACCGGACTGAACCAATATTACGGCCAGTCCCACACGCTGTGGGACGTCGACCTTGAGATCGACCGCGGCAGCTGCGTTTCACTGATCGGGCGCAACGGCGTCGGCAAGACCACGCTGCTGGGTTGCATCATGGGCCTGTTACCGGTCTCTTCAGGTTCTATACTGTTTAACGACACAGAACTGACCCGGCTGGCCGCTGAACAGCGCGCCCCCATGCACATCGGCTACGTTCCCCAGGGCCGGATGATCTTCCCCCTGATGACTGTCGAGGAAAACCTGCTGACTGGTCTCGGCGCCCTGCCAAAACCGGACCGGCATCTGCCCGAACTGATATTTGAGTTGTTCCCGGTCCTCAAGACCATGATGCGCCGACGCGGCGGAGACCTCTCTGGCGGCCAGCAACAACAGCTCGCCATCGCCCGCGCGCTGGTCCTGCGCCCTGAACTGCTGATACTCGACGAACCGACAGAGGGCATCCAGCCCAACATCGTCCAGGAGATCGGTGAAGTGATCGTGCGTCTGAACAACGAACTGGATATGACCGTGCTGGTGGTGGAACAGAAGCTGCCCTTCGTGCGCCGTGTGGCAAGCCACTTCCATATCATGAACAAAGGTGAGATTGTGGCGTCCAATGAAATGGAAGCGTTGTCTGATCAGATGATCCAGGAATATCTGTCCGTATGAGCGAGCGACCTGGCTGGGCGGCGCAGATTGACCTCATGGCCGAACAGCGCCACGGACGCCCGGTTCTTACCCGTCGCTGCCATGCAGGCCCGCTGCGAATCCAGAAACCGTTTTATCCGGAGGACGGTACCTGCCACATCTACCTGCTGCATCCCCCTGGTGGTGTCGTTGGCGGAGATCGGCTGGACATGAGGGTCGAGGCGGCAGCCAATGCCCAACTGCTCATCACCACACCCGCCGCCACCAAAATCTACCGCAGTACCGGGGCGGGGAGCGAGATCGATATTCATATTCGGGCCGCCGACGGCGCATCGGTCGAGTGGCTGCCCATGGACACCCTGTTGTTCGGTGCAAGCCGCCTGCACCAGACCACTACCGTAGAACTCTCCAGTCTTTCGCGATTCTGCGGATGGGAGATGGTCGCACTCGGCAGGCCCATGAGCGGCGATGACTACTCATCAGGGCAGTACCGGGCGCAGCTGCGAATCAGCGTCAATGGAATACCAACGCTGGTCGAGCGGCTGAGCTTCTCCGCCACTGACGACATTATTACGGCGCCATGGGGGCTTTCCGGCCACCGGGCCTTTGGGGCCCTGTACGCCTACCCGGCAGACCGCGACGTGCTGACTCACGTTCGTCAACTGCTGGAAGCATGGCCGGACGAGGTAACTGCCACCCTGGTAGACGGATTTCTGGTAATCAGGTCTTTGACTGCCAGAAGCCATGACTTGAAAGAACGGTTCATAACGCTCTGGCAACGCATCCGGCAAATGATTCTGGGGCTCGCCCCCTGCCCGCCCAGAATCTGGGCGACCTGACCAGACAAGAACAGCCTGGCGCAATTGCATATCGCATATCGCGTAGAGAGAGAACCAGGAAAACACACGAGAGGAGAACACGTGGAACTGACCCCGAGAGAAAAGGACAAGCTGCTGATCTTTGTCGCGGCCCAGCTCGCTGAGCAGCGCCGGGCCAGGGGCGTCAAGCTGAACTATCCTGAATCCGTGGCGCTGATCTCCGCCGCCATCATGGAAGGCGCCCGCGACGGACAATCCGTAGCCGCCCTGATGGCCGCAGGCACACAGATCCTGAAGCGCGAGGATGTGATGGAAGGCATCCCGGAACTGCTGGGCGAGGTCCAGATAGAGGCCACCTTTCCTGACGGCACCAAACTGGTCACCGTCCACAACCCGATTACCTGACAGGAGCCGACATGATTCCCGGAGAACTGCTGATAGAACCTGGTGAGATAGTCCTCAATGAAGGCCGGGAGACCTGTGAGATCACCGTGGCCAATACCGGAGACCGACCGATACAGGTGGGCTCGCACTATCACTTCTTTGAAACCAATGGCGCCCTCACGTTCGACCGTGCCGCCAGCCGTGGCTTCAGGCTGAACATACCCGCCGGGACTGCCGTGCGCTTCGAGCCCGGCCAGACCCGGACCGTTGAGTTGGTCGCGCTCGCGGGGGCGCGCGCCGTCTACGGGTTCAATGCCGCGATCATGGGCCCCCTGGAGGCAACATCATGAGCACAATGTCACGACGCGCCTACGCGGATATGTTTGGGCCCACCACGGGCGATCGCATCCGCCTGGGCGATACGGATCTCATCATCGAAGTGGAAGCGGACCATGCGATCTACGGCGATGAGGTCAAATTCGGTGGGGGAAAAGTCATCCGGGATGGAATGGGCCAGTCCCAGCGGGTCTCGGCGGAGACCGTGGACACGGTCATCACCAACGCCCTGATCGTGGACCATTGGGGTATCGTCAAGGCAGATATTGGCATCAACAACGGCCGCATCGCGGCCATCGGCAAGGCCGGCAATCCGGACACCCAGGCCGGGGTGCAGATTGTCATCGGCCCCGGCACAGAAGTGATCGCGGGCGAGGGGCAGATTCTGACTGCCGGCGGGATAGATGCGCACATTCACTTCATCTGCCCGCAACAGGTAGAGGAAGCGTTGATGTCAGGCGTCACCACCATGCTCGGAGGCGGCACTGGCCCGGCCACCGGCACCAACGCGACCACCTGTACGCCGGGCCCGTGGCACATCGCCAGAATGCTCCAGGCTGCCGACGGACTGCCCATGAACATCGGTTTGATGGGCAAGGGCAATGCCAGCCTGCCGGAAGCCCTTCGCGAGCAGGTGGTCGCGGGGGCAATGGGTCTCAAACTCCACGAGGACTGGGGCACTACACCTGCAGCCATCGACAACTGCCTGGCCATCGCCGACGAAACGGACGTGCAGGTCGCCATTCACACCGATACGCTGAATGAATCCGGCTTTGTGGAGAACACTCTCGCCGCCTTCAAGGGCAGGACGATCCACACCTTCCATACGGAAGGCGCCGGCGGTGGTCATGCACCGGACATCATCAAGGCCTGTTCACTGCCCAACGTACTGCCCTCCTCGACCAACCCGACCCGGCCCTACACCATCAACACCGTCGATGAGCATCTGGATATGCTGATGGTTTGCCATCACCTCGATGCGGGCATCCCGGAGGATGTGGCATTTGCAGAATCGCGGATTCGCCGGGAGACGATTGCAGCAGAAGACATACTCCATGACCTGGGTGCCTTTTCCATGATCGCCTCTGACTCCCAGGCCATGGGGCGCGTGGGCGAGGTGATCATCCGCACCTGGCAGACCGCCCACAAGATGAAGGTGCAGCGCGGAGCATTGCGGGAGGATTCGAGCCGCAACGACAATCACCGGGTGAAGCGATACATCGCCAAGTACACCATCAACCCGGCGATCGCCCATGGCCTGGCCCATGAGGTGGGTTCGGTGGAGGTGGGCAAGCTGGCGGACCTGGTCCTGTGGAAACCCGCCTTTTTTGGCGTCAAACCCTCCATGATCATCAAGGCCGGGATGATCGTTGCCGCACCGATGGGTGACCCGAATGCCTCAATTCCCACGCCGCAGCCGGTGCACTATCGGATGATGTTCGGTGCCTACGGTGGCGCGCTGGCAGCGACCTCCGTGTCGTTTGTTTCCCAAGCGGCGGCCGCGAGTGAACTGGCGAGCGAGCTTCGCCTGGCCAAACCACTGATTGCGGTGCGCAATACCCGCAACGTCAGCAAGTCAGACATGCTGCTGAATGACTACTGCCCGGACATCGAAGTAGACCCCGAGACTTACGAGGTGCGGGCCGATGGCGAACTGCTGCATTGTGAACCCGCTGAAATACTGCCACTCGCGCAGCGCTACTTCCTGTTTTGACGATGCTGATCTTTACCCGGAAGTTAACTGCTGCTGACACCGCGACGTGTCTCGGCACCGCGACTCTGGACTATGGTCACCGTGAAAAGGCGCGCCAACGGGTAACGCTCAATACCGGCGAGGCGGTCGGTATTCACCTGCCAAGAGGTACAGTGATGAGCGACGGCGATCAACTTGGGGACGATAATGGCCATGTCATTGGCATCGCGGCGGCACCGGAACGGGTTTCCACGGTGTATGCCGACGAAGCCAGACGCCTTGCCAGGTTCGCCTATCACCTGGGCAACCGGCATATCTGGGTTCAGGTTGGCCCTGGCTGGCTCCGTTACCTCGCTGACCATGTGCTGGATGACATGGTGCGCGGGCTCGGTGGCGAACCGGTTTCTGAAACCGTGCCGTTTGAACCCGAGGCAGGTGCCTACGCCGCCGGGGGGCACCATCATGACCACTGAAGCACTGCGCCTGTGGCAGTTGATCTCCCCCGCCTTACCGGTGGGCGCCTTTCATTTCTCCCAGGCGTTGGAACAGGCAGTGAGCCGCGGTATCGTTCACGATCGCGACACCGCACTGGACTGGATCTGCGCGCTGCTAATGCACTCCCTTGCCCGGGTCGATTTGCCGCTCATCGAACGAATTCACGACGCCAGTATCCGCGGAGATACAGCTGCTATCATCGGGTGGAATCAGTTCAGCCGAGCGTGCCGGGAGACCCGGGAACTTCGCGACGAGGAAGCGCAGATGGGTGCTGCGCTGGTTGACCTTGCCCGGACGCTCGACGAACCCCTGCCCGATGTTCCCCTTGGGTTTACCGCCGCGTTCGCGATCATCGCCGCCAACAACAACATAACGGCCGTTGATGCCGCGACGGGTTTCGCCTTTGCCTGGTGTGAAAACCAGGTACTGGTTGCCGTCAGGCTGATCCCACTCGGGCACAAGGAGGGCCAGTTGATGCTGCGCACTCTGGGAGACATGCTGGCTGAGGCCACCGCCGCCGGGGCGGCCTGTACAGATGAAGACCTTGGCGCCGGCCTGCCCGGCTTTCTGATGGCCAGTGCCCGACACGAAACCCAATACACCAGACTTTACAGATCATAGGGAAAGACACATGACAGACCCATTGCGAGTTGGCATTGGCGGCCCGGTCGGCGCTGGCAAGACCACGCTGGTTGAACAGCTGTGCCGAAGGCTCACAAAGGACTATGAAGTGGCCGTGGTGACCAACGATATCTATACCCGGGAGGATGCCGAGATCCTGTGGCGAAGCCAGGTGCTGCCGGAATCCCACATCGTTGGCGTGGAAACAGGCGGATGTCCCCATACTGCCATTCGAGAGGATGCATCCATGAACCTCGCCGCCATTCACGATTTGAACGTGAGGTTTCCGGAACTCGATATCATCATCGTGGAGAGCGGCGGCGACAATCTGGCTGCCACGTTCAGCCCCGAACTGGTGGACCTTACCCTGTATGTGATCGATGTCGCCGGTGGCGAGAAAGTCCCCCGCAAGGGCGGGCCCGGCATCACCCGCAGCGACCTGCTGATCATCAACAAGACCGACCTTGCCCCCTATGTGGGTGCGTCACTTGAGGTAATGGAATGTGATACCCAAAGGATGCGGGAAGGTGCTCCGTACGTGTTCACCAACATGAAATCCGGCGACGGGGTTGACCGGATCGCATCATTCCTGGTGGAGCAGGGGCTCCTGGTTCACTGAGCTGGCGCCCAATGGTTCGCCGGGCATATGTCCTACAGCGGCCAGCGCGGATCACGCTAATCCATCCGACTGCCGGCAATATAAAGTTCCTCCTGCATCAACCAAAACCTGAGGAGGACAAGATGCGAGAGTTAACCAGCAGTGAGATCAGCAGCGTCAGTGGCGGCTTCGCCGGCACCCCAATCCCATTCACCAACAAGTTCATTCCGGGGCCGAACTGGCCAGGGGGATGGCCAAGTGCGGTGACACTGGCCCCGGTCGCGTGGGGTCTAGGGCAGATAATTGGAGGCAAGATCTACAACAGCATCACCGAAAAGTACGGTATGACTGTTGGCGAAGCGGCATATATGACGATCCATGGAACAGACTGATATGGGCGGCAAACGACTCGAGTATGAATTCGGGTATGTCCCAGGTCGGGTCAAGTGGAAGTTGATCGCGGCGAAAGCGGTGTCTCTCCTTTGGGTCAGCGGTACGCTTTATGAGTTGGTGTTCCTCTCTTCAAAGACTTCGGCAAAGCTTATCGCCGCGTCTGGATGCGTGGCAGGCATCTATGTCTATACAAACCTGTATCAAGTGCGTCTGGAGATCAGGGAACTGTTCGAACCGCCCTACCCCTGCCGGGGCAACGGCCTCTCACTGATCTGCTTCATCTGTTCTGTCGCGGCCATCTACTACCAGCTAAATGGTGATTGAACACGTGGGCCTGAGCGCCTGACGGCGCCCAGGTCTGCGCACTTCACGGATTTGCGATATTCTTGCCCAATCCGCGCCAGCGCCTCACGACACACCATGGTGGTTTAGGCCCGGCATGAGGCATCAGTTGGTGTTAGTGATCCAGATACAGGCAGGTTCAACCGGAGACGTCCGTCGAGCGATCATCAAATCGGTCCGGGCGCGAGAGATGACGCCCCAAAGTACGAGCTTTCGTTGAACACAGAATCAGCCTCGTCGCTGCTGAAGGAACCAGGGTTCATCCGGCTGTGGGTCATGGGGGCCGTTGCCGGAACCGCCCGCTGGCTGGAAATGCTGGTCATTGGCATCTTCGTATTCGACACGACGGGCTCACCGTTTACCGTCGCCCTGATGCTGTTCGCCCGACTGGTTCCCATGGGTGTGTTCGGAGTCTTCGGGGGTCTGATATCAGACCGCTACGACCGGCGTCGGACGCTGCTGCTGGTCGTCACCCTCATGGCACTGGTCTCGGCAACGCTCTGCCTGCTCGGCGTTTACGGCAAACTGACGGTCTGGCATGTGGGCATTGGTGCGTTTGTGGCGGGCCTTGCCTGGGTCACCGACTTTCCAGTGCGCAGGACCCTGCTGGCCGAGATTGCCGGCCCGGGACGAACGGCAAAGGCCATGAGCCTCGACATCATGTCCAGTTCCGGGACGCGAATGCTCGGGCCGGTCCTGGGGGGCGGCCTTTACGTCACCCTGGGAATCGAAGGGGCGTTCCTCATGACCATGGTGTTCTATGGCCTTTGCTTTGTGCTGCTGCTCGGGTTGGATCACCGAGATGCGCCTGCCCCGACAACGGATGCAAGCCCGTTCCACAGGCTGATGGAGGGCTTCCGCGAACTGCAACAGAGCCGCCTGTTGATCGGAATCTTTATCGTGACGATCATCTTCAACCTCTGGGGCTTTCCGTTTACTTCGATGATCCCGGTCATCGGCAAGGACGTTCTGTTGCTGGACCCGGCTGGCGTAGGCGTTCTTGCCAGTGCCGAGGGGCTGGGCGCACTGGTTGGCGCGGTGTTACTGGCACTGTATGCACCCGGCGCGTGGGCCCGATACCTGTATGTCGGTGGCGTGGGGCTCTACTTTGCGCTGATCATCGCATTTGGATTCTCGGCCTCGACGCCGGTCTCAGGCATGACCCTGACCCTGGCAGGATGCGCCGGCGCCGGCTTCGCCGCGATGCAGAGCGCACTGATTCTCATGAATGCCAATGAGCGGACCCGGGGGCGAATGATGGGCGTTTTGTCTATGTGCATCGGTACCGGCCTGCTTGGATTCCTGCATCTCGGCTGGCTGGCAGACCTGATCGGGCCGGGGGCGGCCTGCATCACACTGGGCCTTGAAGGGTTGCTCGCCATGGGTGTGACGGTCTACTACTACCCTGAATTACTGGGGCGTCAGGCCTGATCAGCCGCATGGTCTATTGCACCGGTCGCGCCTCACTCAGCACCGTCACGCGCTGCATCAGTCTTTCTTCGCTGGGGTCGTAATCCGGACAGGGCGAATGCAATACACAACGGTTATCCCAGATGGCGATCGTCCCGGGTTCATAGTCGACCCGAAATTGATAGTACGCCCGGGTGGTGTGCTTGAATAAGTACTCCAGGATCGCCCTGCTCTCATCGGCATCGAGCCCAACGATGCTCTGGGTGAAGTTGCGGTTCACATACAGTGCCTTTCTGCCCGTTTCCGGATGCGTGATCACGACAGGATGGGTAACCGGATGTTTGGACAGTGCAAAATCAAACTGCCGCCCGTCATGGCGGGCATACAGCGGGTCAAGAAATGCCTTCATGATATCCGAGAGGTCTTCATAGGCCTTGTACTGGTTCGCATAGAGGGTCGCGCCGCCCAGCGACGGCGTCTTTCTGGCGAGCAGCATCGAGTATTTTGGAGGCAACTCCTTCCAGGAGACATCCGAGTGCCAGGCTTCCGAGCGAAGCTGGCCGATGGTCATCACATCATCAAACCCCTCTGCGGTCGGCGAATAGCCATGGACATCAAGTTTGCCAAAATGCATGCCAAAAGCGCGCAGGTCTTCAACCGTGGCATGTGCCTGACCGTGCAGGGCAATGGCGCCATACTGGAGCATCAGATCATTGACCTGACGGTACCCGGCATCGTTCAGCCTGGTGATGTCCATCCCCCACACTGCCGCGCCACCGGCACCGGTCAGTGGCTTGATGGTCAGCTGGTCTTTCTGTTGCGCAATGCCCATGACTTTCTCCATTGCCGGGAGTGATTATGTACCGCCTGAGGGACCCGAAACAACTGGCAACTCACGGTCACGGATCAACACGACGTACCCAACGGAGCATCTGATGAGCATCGCCAGACGACGCTGCCTCGTCCGCTAGGCGACGTCGGCCTGCTCGTAGGCTTTCATGGAAGTTCACTGGTACAAGGTGCCAGCGTGAACACTTCCCTGCACGATTACCCCGTGGCCGACCCGGGCTCGCTGAGGGCTCCCAGCGTGGCGGCACACGCACCCGCCAATTCAACGCCCTTGGCCACGAAATGAGCCCGGAAGAACTCCGCCCGGCCCTCGGCCAGGAACTCGTGAGGGGTGAGCACACCGGAGAACACGGGAACGCCGGAATCGAGTTGGGCGCGCATCAGACCATCGATCACGGCCGTCGCGACAAACTCATGCCGATAAATACCACCATCGACCACCAGACCGGCAGCGGCGACGCCGGCATACCGTCCGCTCATGGCCAGCAACTTCGCCTTGAGCGGTATCTCGAACGCGCCGGGGACTTCAAACAGGTCTACTGTGCGGCCATCGAGGCGCTTGAACTCATCGATGAACGCGTCACGCTGTGCATCGACGATGTCACGGTGCCAACATGACTGAACGAACGCCACACGGTCACGTCTGGCAGTGGAATGGATGTCAGTTTCAAAAGGTTGATTCATCTGTTGTTTGCCTCAATCAGAAGGTTAAAAACAACAGGGCAACAAGGACGCTCACGCCGCAACCCGCGCACGGGCCGAAAGATCAAGCACACCTCATTCTCATAACCAGACTGTCACTGTCGGCTCCGGAATCACACCGGATCTGCTAGTCCCTCTGCATGTTACAGCAGAGGCGCCCGCGGGCTACGCTTTCACGATTACCGCCGGTGGGGACTTTCACCCCGCCCTGAGAATTGCCGCAATTGCGCGGCGAGGATCATTATACCGTAGTCGGCAAGGGAACAATACAGAGCACACAACTCAGAGGATGTCTCTCCGGCTATCTCGCCATGATGACGTACTTCAAGATCTCCACCACCTGGCCGGGGGTGCGCGTCCATGCCATCGCAGCGGCATCCACCTCCTTGAGCGGGTGTACCAGGTTCTCATCGTGCAGCGTCACATACGGCTTGCCCATTGCAGCACAGAACCCGGCGTCAAAGGCCGCGTTCCATTGCTTGAACTGGTCACCGAAGCGGATGACCGCAAGATCACAATTCTCAAGCTGCGTTCTGGTGCGAATTCCGTTCACCTTGGAAGACTTGTGGTCACGCCAGAAACTACTGGCCTCTTCTCCCAGCAGGTCCCCCGCTGCATCACTGGCCTCGTGATCCGTCACCGCAGACGTAAACGTGGTGGGCAGGCCCGCGGCCTCGGCACCATCAATGATCTGGTCTCGCCAGTCTGTGTGGATTTCACCAGATAGATAAATTTCCCAATGCATTTTGTTAGCTCCAACAATTATAGGTTTCACGTTTCACTACCATCGTTCGATGGCGCCCATCAGCAGACGTTGTTCCGGGGTGCCCTCGTTGCGTAGCCGGTTTCCTGTACACTGCCAGTCGAAAGATTCGACGGAGACTGCCTCAATGAGCAAGATATCAGATGACCCTCGGATTGACCCGCGCATCAGGGCCGTGTTCGGCGCCATGGACACAGGCAAGGGCGAGGATGTGCCGAACCGGGAGGTGCTTCTGGATCGGGCCCGAACGGATGAGATGAAGCAACAGGTCGAAGCCATCAACGCCATGATGGAAGTGTGCGACACCGAAGCCATCGCTCCCTCAACCGGCCTCGTTACCAATGAGCACAGGGTGCTGTCGCAGCCGGATGGAAACACCATCAACATTCGCTTCATTCGACCCGATGATGACAGGGTCGTGCCGTGCGTGTATTACATCCATGGCGGTGGCATGCAGAGCATGTCCTGCTATGACGGCAATTATCGCGCCTGGGGCAAGATCATTGCTGCTAACGGGGTCGCGGTGGCGATGGTAGACTTCCGGAACTCGGTGATGCCATCTTCAGTTCCCGAAGTCGCCCCCTTCCCGGCCGGTCTCAATGACTGCGTTTCCGGCCTGAAATGGGTACACGCCAATGCTGAGCAACTCAGGATAGCGCCAGCAAGAGTTATCATTGCCGGGGAAAGCGGCGGCGGAAACCTGACCCTCGCTGCCGGACTTAAACTGCTCAGGGATGGCGACATTGGCCTCATCCAGGGCCTGTACGCACTCTGCCCCTATATTGCGGGCCACTGGCCCCACGAGGGCAGCGCATCTTCCGTTGAAAACAACGGCATCCTGCTGGAGTTACACAACAACACCGGCGCAATGGGCTATGGCATCGAGGCTTTCAATGCCAAAAACCCCCTGGCCTGGCCCGGATTTGCCACCGAGGACGACGTCCGGGGCCTGCCCCCGACCATGATCAGCGTCAACGAACTGGACCCGCTACGGGACGAAGGCATCAACTTCTATCGCCTGCTGCTACGCGCCGGCGTTGCCGCCAGATGTCGTCAGGTCATGGGCACGATCCACGGGACCGAGATCTTTCCCATGACTTGTCCGGACATCTCGCGGGACACCGCCCGTGATCTGGCTGCATTCTGCAGGGGCTAACCGGGAACGTATGGAGATCAGAAGAGACCAGAGCGGATGAGGCCGGGCAGTTCACGGATGTGATCGATCACTCCGTGGGCAAGCGGCGCTTCTGAAAAACGGGCATTACGTAACCACACCGCGTACATGCCGAGCGTGACTGCAGGCTCGATGTCGTTGACCGGATGATCACCGACATAGAGCGATTCCTGCGGCTGAATGCCCAGACCACTCAGACACTGGATGAATATGGCCGGGTCCGGTTTGCTGACGCCAGCTTCTTCGGAAATCACCACCACATCAAAATAGGGGCCGATACCTGCCGATGACAGCTTCGCCCGCTGCCCTCTGGCACGTCCATTGGAGACCAGACCCAGGCTGAACTGCTGTTTCAGTTCAGCGAGCGTCACGTCTGCATCGGGAAAACACACGGCATCCATTCCGTAGTTCTCCAGAAAATCACTCATCAGTGCATCGGTAACGGAGGTAAGATGACCGGTGTCCCTGTCGTGACCATCGAGTGCCAACGCATAAGCCGCACGCTTGTCAGCATAGCCACCGTCCTGGAACGACAGTACCCTTGCCGCAAACTCCGACGCCGACCCGGAATAAAGGAGTCGCCGGTGCTGCGCTTCGAGAAAGCCTCTCATGGTTTGTTCCCGATCGATCAGCGTTTCGTCAAGATCGAAGATGATGGCGCGAAGCATGTTGAACGATCGCCAGTCGATACCCGGGCGGCTAGTTTACACTGCCAGTGCGTTGTACGTAGGCCCGGTAGTCCTTGAGCTTCTCCTGATGGGTGCGCGCTCGCAGCGGCACCAGATATTGTTGGATCATTTCTGCGATTTTCCCGGCATAGTCGGGATCGTCCACGACGTTGGTGATCTCGCCGGGGTCCTTCTCAAGGTCAAACAGCAGGACCGGATGGTGATCTTCGATGCGCACCGTAAGCTTGTTGGTGTCGGTGACGATGGTGGTCTCGCCAAACAATTCGCTGACCACAGCCTGCTTGCCAGCGGGCTCCGCCGCTGTATGGAAACAGGGTACTAACGACCGACCCAGAGAATCCAGAGGCGAAGCACCGGCAATGTCGCCCAGGGTGACTGCCAGATCAATGTGATCAGTCAGAGCATCCACCACCCGGCCCTGATCTGCCGATGGCGACCTGATGATGCAGGGGACATGCATCGCTTCCCGGTAGAACACCGCCTTGCTGAACAAGCCATGATCACCGAGCATTTCACCGTGATCCGAGTTGAATATGATCCAGGTGTTATCCAACTGCCCCTTCTGAGCCAGCACCTGGATCAGCTCACCAATCAGGTCATCGATCAGGGTGATGTTGCCATAATAGTTGGCGCGCCATCGCTGTCGTTGATATGGGGTTGCATGGGCAACGGCCTGGCTACGCTGGCGGCGGGCTTTGATGCCGGGCAAGGGTGACGGGTGACGCTCCGAATTGCCCGGTGCGAGCGATGCGGGGTCATACATCTCACGGTATTTTTTTGGCGCATCGAAAGGGTCGTGCGGCCCGGTGAACTGAACCTGCAGGTAAAAGGGACTGGCACCGTCGTAGTGTCTCAGCCAGTCGGCCGAGGTGCGGCCAATGTAGGAGTCGATGTCTGCGCCATCCGGCACCGGCGCGGGCTCCTGCCCCCAGGGCGTGACATTGCCGGAGTACATCTCATCGACCCACGCCTGCATGTACGCCTGGTGAGCGGCAAGCCAGCCATGCTCCGCAAGATAATCGGTGTAGTAACACCCCATGTTGCGAGTCTCTACCGGATCATTCACCTCATGACAGTGCTCAAAACCCATGGCGTGCAGCAAGTGTTCACACTCCCTGACATGCCTTCCAGGCTTGCCTCCGGGCCCGTCCCGCCACAGATGGGTCTTGCCAATGACCGCTGTATGATAGCCAGCGTCGCGTATGTTACGGACGTGACTTGGGCCGTCTTTGTCAGGGCCCACCCGATTGCTCCAGCAGCCATTTTCACGCACCAGTTGCCCCGTATGCAGCGACGAACGCGCGGGCACACACAGCGGTGAGTTCGACATACACCGGGTAAAGGTCACCCCCTCGGCCGACAGTCGTTCCAGATGCGGCGATATGACCTGGGACCCTGGCACAGACCCCAGGCAGTCCGCTCGCATTTGATCCGCGAATATGAACAGGATGTTGGGCTTTTTCATGATGCTCCGGTGACTAGCGGCTGACTGGCGTGTTGATGGCTTGCTCGGACGTCAGCAGTACGCTGTAGTGCCGCTGCCCGCTCTCATCCTCCCAGAACGGGACTTCATCTTCAGCGACCGGGTCCAACAACGTCACCCGCTCCATCTGCCTGACATAGGGCCAGAAATCGCCCACAGCATAGTGCTGACAACTCCGGTTATCCCACATTGCTACCGAGCCATCCTGCCATTGAAAGCGACAGGCAAACTCTGGCGTTGCGTACATTTTCGCGTAAAGCTGTGCCAACAGCCTGGCTGAATCCGCTGGCTCCATGCCACAGATCGAGTTGGTAAAGGTCGGGTTGATGTAGAGGGCCTTTCTGCCCGTGACGGGATGTGTCCGACAGATGGGATGCTCTACTTCGTCTTTCCCACCACGCCCATGGATTGCCGTGCGCCCCTCAAGAAACTGTTTGAGTACTGGCGAAAGGCTGTCCCACTGGGCGAAGGCATCAATGAACAGGGTGTCGCCACCCACTGGAGGAGACTTTCGCGAGAGCAGGATAGACCCCAGGGGTGGCCGGTCCGACCAGGTAACATCGGAATGCCAGTTGGATGGGACGAACGGCCTGGCTTCATCTGAATAAAGCCGGAGCAGTTCCGGATAATCCTCCGATGGCGGACTTTCAGCCAGCGCCTGCTGCCGGCCGAAAGCGAGCCCGATATCTGCAAAGCGCTTGCCGAAGGCGAGGTGTTCGTCCCGGGTGATGTGCCCCTGGTCTCTGAAGAAGACGACCTTTCGCTCCATCATCAGACGCCAGACCTGCTCTACCTGGGCATCCGTTGGCGTGGCCATATCGATGCCGGCAACAAACACTCCGATGCCGGGCGACAGCGGCCGCACAGACAGGCCCGCATTCTTGAGCCCGTCATGGTCCACAAAAGCCGCATCACTTTGACGAATCGCTTCAGCGACCTCGGCGGCATAGGCCTCGTCAGTCACCATGCGGTGGGCATCAGCACCGATGCGGCTGGCCGGGTTGTCCCGATAGTGGCCCTGCCAGGTATCCGCCCGGCCGCCCACCCAGCCGTCAGTGCGGCTGCCGGGGCCGCGGCCCTGGTTAAAGCCTCTGGGTTTGAAGAGTTCCTCCATCATGGCGCCCCTGATTCCTGTGATTGGGAATACCGTAACTCAAAACGCTATCAGGAGAAAATGTCTGGCACTAAGCAGCAACCCTGACCCGGAACCGTCAGAACCCGAGGAGGGTCGCATAGCGATCACGATGGAACGCCTGATTACCGAACGCAGTCTCCAGCACTCTTGCCCGTTTGAGATAAAACCCGGCATCAAATTCGTCGGTCATGCCGATGCCACCGTGAACCTGAATCAACTGGTTGGACATCTCATGAAGGAATTCGCCCGTTCGTGCTTTGGAGAGCGAACACAGCTCCGCGATGTTGTCCGCATCCCCGTCAATGGCCTGCAGTGCTGCCTCCATGCAGGAACGGGACAACTCCATCGCGGAGAACAGATCCGCCGCACGATGCCCCAGTGCCTGGAAAGAGCCGATCACCTGGCCAAACTGAACCCTGGTCTTCAGATATTCCAGGGTCATGTCGAATGCCTGGGATGCGGTACCCAGCATCTCGGCGGCGATGCCTGCCCTGCAACGGTCGAGTATGGCGTCCATCGACGCATAACCTGCATCGATTTCGCCCAATGCGGCATCTGCGGGTACCTCGACATGATCAAATCCGATGTTCGCGTAGCCACGGCTGTCCGCGGTACTGAGCCGGTTGCGTGCGATGCCGTCGCTGTCCGCCCGCACGATCAGCATCGTGAGCCCATGGTCGTCACCAACGGAGCCTGAGGTCCGTGCGGCCACGATCAGGTGCGTCGCGGCCAGTCCCTCGTGGACGAACGTCTTGGTACCGTTCAGAACGAACCCGGCGCCTTTACGTTCGGCCCGCAACGCGGTTTGTAGTGGTGCGTGGCGCGGCCCCTCGTCAATGGCCAACGTCATGATGTGACTGCCATCGACGATGTGAGGCAGATGGTCCTGCTTTTGTTGATCACTCCCCGATACAAGCAGTGCGGTAGCGCCGGCATAGGCAGACGCAAACAACGGTGACGCCGTCAGCTGACGGCCGGTTTCTTCCAGCACCAGCCCGAAGGTCTGATAGCCGAGCCCCGACCCGCCATATTGTTCCGGTACCAGGATGCCACTCCAGCCCATGTCGATCATGCCCTGCCAGGTATCCTGGCTGAACCCAAGCGGGTTGCCGCTGTCCCGCATCTCGCGAAACTTCCGAACCGGGTATTGTTCCGTCATCCAGGACTTCGCCTGTTCCCGGATCAGGGTCTGTTCTTGCGTCAGTGCTGCCATCGTCCTATCCCTTTTGCGTCGTCTCGGGCAGGCCGAGAATATTCTTGGAAATGATGTTCTTCTGTACTTCAAAGGACCCACCATAGATGGACATGGCCTTGCCAGAGAGCCAGCCCCGGACTGCTGCGAGTTCCCCGGAAGTAAACCCGTCGCCCTCCCAGCCGAGGCCCTGGTGGCCCATCATCTCGAGGGTCAGTTCCGCCCGGGTCTGGGCAACAACGGTCGCGGAATTCTTGAGAATAGAGGCAGCCGCCGACACTTCCACCTTGCCGCGGGCCTCAGCGGTGATTCGCTCCCCCGTCAGTCCGTGAGCCGCAGCATCCATCAGATGCTTCGCCAGACGTGTGCGTAGATCTGCGTCACCCAGTTCGCCCCTTTCATTGGTGCCCACGTATTTCCTGGCCATCTCCTGAATCGTCACCGTCGGGCCCGATGCAGGCCCGCCGGCACTGGTCTGGCTCTGTCGTTCGTGTTGCAGCAGGCGTTTAACGACGCTCCAGCCCTCATTCAACGGGCCCAGCAGGTCATCCTTTTCTGCCCGGGCATCATCAAAGAATGTCTCGCAGAACGGCGATGCCCCGGCAATGAGCGGAATCGGGCGTGCCCTGATGCCCGGTTGATCCATCTTCACCATCAGGAAGCTGATGCCATCCCGCTTTTTGGCATCAGGGTCAGTACGCACCAGCGCACCGCACCACTGGGAACGATCCGCGCCGGAAGTCCAGACCTTCTGACCATTGACCCGCCAGCTGTCACCATCGTCCACCGCCCGCGTGGTCAGCGACGCCAGGTCCGACCCGGCGTTGGGTTCCGAGAGGCCCAGACACCAGCGCACCTCTCCGCTCGCAATACCCGGCAGATGTCGGCGTTTCTGCTCTTCGGTTCCGTATTCGAGAACGGTCGGCCCGACCATGGTGACCCCCATTCCGGCCAGCATCGGGATCGGGTTAAATGCCCCGACTTTCGCCATCTCATCGCCCAGCACCCGGGCCTCGGGATGGGTCAGCCCGGCTCCGCCATATTCCTTTGGCCAGGTAGGGGCGCCGTAGCCTCGCTCGGCCAGCCGGGCCCGCCACTGCGCGGCCTCGTCCTGCATGGCGCCATCCGAGAACGCCGCATCCATGATGGCCATACCCCTGCCATTCAGGGAGGCCGGGAAGTTCGCTGCAAGCCATTCGCGTACTTCTGCCCTGAAGTCTGCCAGTTGATCCTGTGCCATAGTCATCTCTGCTCGTTGAAACAATGCCCACATGGTAGCCCAATGGCCCGGTGCCACGCACGTGAATCATCTGGGGATGGGTAATTGCCTGGCCTCAGGACAGGTTCAGATCTGCCGGATCAGGTGGCAACATGGCACTGTAACCAGACACAACCCTGTAACCAACATAGACTGCGATGGTCAGCCCCAGAACGAAGGTTAGCGCTGTGCTGTATTTCCTCAGCCGATTCCGATTTGCCTCATCGACGAACTTCCCATGGCGAGCGAGCGCAGTATCCAGCGCCCCCGCGGCCTCACCCGTGCTGATCACCTGGAGCAGGTCACGTTCGAAGGCTCCTGTTTCCCTTGCAACCTCGGCCAGCGGCCGACCCGCTTCCAGTTCGGGCTGATGGGATGTGAGTACCCGGCGCAGGAATCGGTTGCTGACGGCGTTCGCGGCAATGCCCCAGGCATCGGCCAGATTGACCCCGGCCGAGTACAGTGCGCCGAATACGCGTATGAACTGATTCGTCTGCAGATCGCGGTAGACGGACACCCGTTGCAGCCGCCACTCATCCCAGGCCAGGGCGAATGATGCCGAGGCCATCAGCCTGGCAAGTACCGCCCGCATCAGATAATACAGACCCGCTGCCATCAGCAATGGCAACAGGCTGCTACCAAGGTAATCCAGCAGACCGCTCGTCCAGAGGAGCGGCAGCGGCAGGATGAATACCGAGCCGACCAGGGTATACATGGGTTTGCGCAGTTCGCGATATACACCCTCAATCAGATTGATCTTCTGATCCACCAGATCATGGAGGTACTGAAACATGCCTTCCGGGTTACCTGAATGCTCGCCGGCCTCGATCAGTCGAATATGATGAACCGGAAAGTAGCTGGCTGACTGGGCCATGCCTTGACTGGTGGGATCACCGGCCGCCAGCGTAGTGGCGATTCTCTGGTACGGCAGCAGATCCCGAATGGAACCAGGCTGGTCCAGAAACCGCTGATGGGCATCCACGGCATTCAATCCTGCCCGCAACATCGTCGCCTGGGTGAGATAGTAGTTGCGGAGTTCACGGTCGATTTCAAGCCGTCCGTAGCGGGTCGCCTTGCCGGTTCGCCGAGCGGTCCCGTGCGAGAGCGATGGTGACGCCTGCTGGCGCGACAGATAGCGAGCAATGATGACGCCACAACCATGACATTCCGGGCTTTGTTGCTGAACCAGGCCGCACTTCGGGCATTCCATCGTTTCGCTCTCAATGACTACTCTCAATGACCGCTCTCAATGACCGCTCTCAATGACCGACCACTCTCGGTGACTCCCAGCAATTCACTGCCTGGAGGTCAGTATAGAACACTCCGACAAGGTGTTGCCGACAGGCTTTCATGGAAGTTCTGGCCGCACGCTGTGCCGTCCGGAAAACTTCCCGGCACGACAACGGCGTG